>NZ_JBHVAK010000041.1:0-60840 GCF_042667085.1 Nocardia sp. NPDC057353 | reverse complement strand
GGCCGCGAACGTGGTGGTCATGACAGGGGCCCCCGTCACTTGGTGACGGGGGCCCTTGTCGTTCCGAACTACCGGCCGGCGTCCTGGTATGCCTTGACCGCGGCCTCCAGCTCGTCCAGCGCCTGGCCGAACTGCTCGAAGTTCCCGGTGCGCATGGCCGCGCGCGCCGCCTCGATCCTGCGGTTCAGCTCCGCGGCGGCGGCATCCCGGTCCGCCGTGGAGGCGGGCGGCGGGGGCGCGGTGCCGCCGTTGGCGGGCGGCGGCGTGCTGCTGCCCTGGTCGGGGGGCGTGGTGCCGCTACCGGTGCTCGGCGCGGCGGAGCCGGGCTTGGTCGCCACCCCGCCGACGCCGGGCAGGATCTGGTTCAGCGCCTCCTCCAGCGTGGAGGCGTAGCCGACCTTGGGGCTGTTCGACCCCGGCTCCTTGTAACTGACCAGCACCTTCGCCAGCTGCGGGAAGGTCGCCGACGGCGGTGCGTTGCGCGGCTCGGTGTAGAGCGGCTCGACGTAGAGGATGCCGCCCTGGGCGATCGGCAGGGTGAGCAGGTTGCCGTACTTGATGTTGTTCGACGCCAGCAGCGTGCGGTCGCTCGACACCGGCGGGAAGGTCGTCATCGAGTTCTGCGTCTGCTGCGGGCCCTGGGTCTGCGAATCGGTGGGCAGCCGCAGGATGGTGAACTTGCCGTAGTCCTCCGGGTCCGAGCGCACCGAGATGTAGGCCGAGAGGAACTGCCGGTTGTAGCCGACCATCGCGCTGGTCAGGTTGAAGACCGGCTTGCCGGTCTCCGGGTCGCCCATGAGCATGTAGTAGGGCGGGAGCGCGCCGGTGCTTCCCTCCACCGTCGGGTCGGCGGGCACCGACCAGAAGGCGTTGTTGGTGAAGAACTCGCGCGGGTCGTTCACGTGGTACTTGGACAGCATCTCGCGCTGCACCTTGAACAGGTCCGCCGGGTAGCGGAAGTGCGCGCGCAGCTCGGGGCTGATCTCGCTCTCCGGCTTGACCACGTCCGGGAAGACGCCGCGCCAGGCCTGCAGCACGGGGTCGTTGGCGTCCACTTCGTAGAGCGTGACGGTGCCGTCGTAGGCGTCGACGGTCGCCTTCACCGAGTTGCGGATGTAGCTGACCTCCTCGCGCGGGAGCATGCGACCGGTCTTCTGGTCGATGCTGTCCTCGACCGCGCCCTCCAGCGAGGTGCGCTGCGCGTAGGGGTAGGCGTCCAGGGTGGTGTAGGCGTCGACGATCCACTTGATCCGGCCGTCCACCACGGTCGGGTAGATGTCGCCGTCGGCGGTCAGCCAGGGCGCCACCTTCTCCACCCGCTCGCGCGGGTTGCGGTTGAAGATGATCTTGGATTCGTCGCCGATGGCGCCGGAGAGCAGGATGTTGCGCTCGGCGTACTTGGCAGCGAAGGCGAGCCGGTTGACCCAGTTCCCGATCGGGACGCCGCCCGCGCCGTCGTAGGTGAACTGCGCGACGTCGCTGTCGTACTCGCGCGGGCCCTGCCCGTCCACCTGGCCGACGATGGCGTAGTCGGCGTCGGTCTGCGAGATGAGCTCGCCGAAGTAGATGCGCGGCTGATCGACCTCGATCAGCTGGTTCTCCTTCGGCGTGGCCAGGTCGCTGGTCACCGTGTACTCCGGGTAGCCGGTGTCGGTGCTGCCCGCGGCGGCCGCGTCCTGGGCGGGCGGGCGGTTCACCCGGTTCGCCGGGGCCGCGACGAAGCCGTCGCCGTGCGTGTAGACGGTGTGCCGGTTGATCCAGTCCGTCTGGTTGCCGGTCAGGCTGCTCGGGGTGAGCTCGCGCGCGCCGACGATGTAGTCCTGCACCTCGCCGTCGATGGTGTAGCGGTCGATGTCCAGCGGGTCGCGGAAGCCATAGAAGTTCTTCAGCTGCTTCTGCTGGGTGAAGGTGCGGGAGAGGATGTTCGGGTCGAGCAGCCGGATCTTCTCGATGGTCTGGACGTCGGCGGGCACGTCGACCGGGTTCCTGGTGCCGTCGCCCTTGTAGTCCTGGTACTCGATCTTGTCATCGGTGATGCCGTACGCCTTGCGGGTGGCGTCGATGTTCCGCTCGATGTACTCGCTCTCCTTGTCCGCCGCGTTCGGGCGCACCGAGAACTGCTCCACCAGCAGCGGGTACACCGAACCGACCAGAATCGAGGAGAGCACGAGCAGCGCCGCCGCCATGGCGGGCACCCGCAGGTCGCGCAGCACCACCCCGGCGAAGAAGGCGATCGCGCAGATCACCGCGATGGCGAGCAGGATGAGCTTGGCCGGGAGCACCGCGTTGATGTCGGTGAACGAGCCGCCGAAGAAGGTGGGCTCCTTCCTGGCGCTGGAGAGCAGCTCGTACCGGTCGAACCAGTACGCCACCGCCTTGAGCAGCACGAAGATGCCCGCGAGCAGCGCCAGCTGGACCCGCGCGGCGGTGGTCAGCGTGCCCTCGCGGCCGCTCAGCCGCAGCCCGCCGAAGATGTAGTGCGTCACCAGGTTCGCGAAGAAGGCGATCACCACGGCGACGAAGAGCCAGTTCAGCACCATCCGGTAGAAGGGCAGGTCGAAGGCGTAGAAGCCGACGTCGATGTGGAACTGCGGGTCCTCGGTGCCGAACGAGCCGCCGTTCAGGAAGAGCTGCAGCGTCACCCAGTTCGACTGCGCGACCAGCCCGGAGAGCAGCCCGAGCAGCACCGGGATGCCGATCCCGAACAGCCGCAGCCTGCTCATCACCGTGGTGCGGTACCGCGCGATCGGGTCGTTCGGCCCGGCGACCGGGACGAAGACCGGCCGCGAGCGGTAGGCGAGCAGCAGCGCCAGCCACACCACCAGCCCGACGAAGACGGCGACCGCGGCGAACAGCAGCAGCCTGCTGCGCAGCACGGTCAGGAAGACGCCCCGGTACCCCACCTCCCCGAACCACAGCCAGTTGGTATAGGTCTCGACCAGCCGCGGCCCGAGCAGCAGCAGCGCCGCGAGCACGACGGCCGCGACCAGCAGCACGCGGCTGCGGCGGGTCAGCGATGGTAAGCCGGTGGGGGGGCGCATGCCCACGATGCCACGCTCCAGGGTCCGGTGGATGGTGTGCGCGGGCCGTTACCGGACCGCCCGCAGCCCACTCTACGGAAATCGGACACTGTGCCGGTGCCAGGGGCGAATTTGACAGGATGTGCGACGTGACCGCTGACCTGCACGCCGAACTCGCCCTTGCCCGCTCCGTCCGGGAGGTCGCCGAATTCGTGGACGCCGAGGGCTGGGGCAGACCGCCGCAGATCTTCGCGCTGGTACCGACCGGTGACCTCGTCGCGGCCGAGCCCGGCCTGGTGGATCAGCTGGACCAGGGCGCGGAGTACACGCCGATCGCGCAGGAGCCCTTCCCGGAGGACATCAGCGGCGGGTCGTGGGCGCTCGACGAGTTCCTGGCGACCACCACCTGGCCGCCCGCGGTGAGCGGCTGCCTGCTGGTGCAGGAGATCGTGGTGCTCCCGCCGGACGCCGAGACGGCGCTGGACGACGCGCTGGCGCCGTTGCTCGCCGACCCCGACGCCGCGGACGCGGCGGCGCGCACCGCCGCCGCCGAGCACCCGGGGCGGCGGGAGGCCAGGCTCTTCGCCGCGGTGCTGCGCGGCGGGACCTCGCTCTGCCTGCTGCAGGTGCGCCCGGACGAGGACGCCGAGACCGACGACTTCGGCGACCTGGACCTGCGCACCTACCCCGACCTCGCGCCCAACGTGGTCGAGGCGCTCCGGCACACCCTGGACTGAGGCGCTGGGGCCGAGCCCACGGCTCCGGCCGGAGCCGCGCCCGGCCGATCCCCGGTGCAGGCGGCTCAGCCGCAGTTCGCGGTCTCCCGACCTGCGCCGATGTCGGCGAGGGACTGGACGGCGCCCGCGAGCGTCTCGACCTTGACCAGCTGCAACCCCTCGGGGGTGCGCTGCCGCGCCTCGGCGCAGTTGGCGGCCGGGACCAGGAAGGTCTCGGCGCCCTCGTCCCGCGCCGCCATCATCTTGTACTGGATGCCGCCGATCGGCCCGACCGCGCCTTCCTGGTCGATGGTCCCGGTGCCCGCGACGAAGCGCCCGTTGTCCAGCTCGCCCGGCGAGAGCTTGTCGATCAGCGCGAGGCTGAACATGAGCCCCGCCGACGGCCCGCCGATGTCGGCCAGGTTGAAGGTGACCTGGAGCGGGGGGCGCGCGCCCTCGGTCGGGGTGATCCCGAGGTACCCCTTGGCGGCGTCGTCCGGGCGGGCGCCGAGCGTGACCGCGAGCGGCTGCTCCGCGGTGTCGCGGCGGACCAGCACGTTCAGCACGTCGCCCGGCTTGCGCGCGGAGACCGCCGCCACCACGTCCGCGGGCGCGCCGACCGGGGCGCCGTCGATGCTGATCAGCTCGTCACCGGCGCGCAGCACCCCGTTGGCGGGCCCGTCCTCGACCACCTCGCCGACCAGCACGACCGTCGGCAGCTTCAGGAAGTTCAGCGCCGCCACCTCGGCGTCGGCCTCGGAGTTCTCGAACTCCTGCTGGTTGGAGCGGTCGATCTCCTCGCGCGGCACGCCGGGCGGGTAGACCTCGGCGCGCGGGACCAGCCCGTGCTCGCCGCTGACCCAGAAGCCGAACGCCTCGAAGATATTGAGCCGGTCGCGCACCGAGACCGTGGTCATGTTCAGGTTCCCGGTGGTCGGGTCCACCTCGGTGCCCTGCACGTCGACCACCTGCTTGCCGTCCACCTCGCCGAGGGTGTTGAAGGTGGGGCCGGGGCCGAGCGCGACGAACGGCACCGTGAAGACGCTGCCCGCCAGCCCGAGCACGAGCACCGGGACGAGCGCGGCCAGCAGGGTGAGGATGCGGCGATTCACCCGGACCACAGTAATGAGCGGGCGGCGCCCGGCGCGGCACCGGCCCGCCGGGCTGTCCGCAACGGTTTCGCGCTGCGCGAACACAGAGGTGGGCGGGGTTCCGCGTACCGTTGGGGACATGAGTGACATCCCGTTCGGCTTCTCGAACCGCGACGACGACAGGGAGCGGCGCGGCGACGAGCCCGGTGCGGGCGGCGGCAACCCCGGTGGCGGCAAGGGGGGCGAGCCGTCCGGCGGCACCCCGTCCGGCGACCCGGGCAACACGCCCGGCGGTGCAGGCACCCCCTTCGGCGGCGCGGGCAATCCGTTCGGCGGCGCGGGCAATCCCTTCGGCTTCCTCTTCGGCGGGGCGGGCCCGGCCGGGGCAGGCGCGGCGGGGGCGGGCGCGCCCAGCCCCGGCTTCGACCCCTCGCAGCTCGGGCAGATGTTCACCCAGCTCGGCCAGATGTTCAGCGGCGTCGGCACGCAGGCCGCAGGCGGCTCGGGCCCGGTGAACTACGACGTCGCCAAGCGGCTGGCCCGCCAGCAGCTCGGCACCGCGGGCAACCCCGTCTCCGAGCAGCAGAAGAAGGCCGTCGCGGACGCCGCGCACCTGGCCGAGCTCTGGCTGGACGGCGCGACCACGCTGCCCGCGGGCGCGACCCGCACCGTCGCCTGGACCGCCACCGAGTGGATCGAGCAGACGCTGCCCACCTGGCAGCGGCTCTGCGACCCGGTCGCCGAGCAGCTCGGCGGCATGTGGACCAGCCAGCTGCCGGAGGAGGCCAAGCAGTTCGCCGGGCCGCTGCTCGGCATGATGACCCAGATGGGCGGCATGGCCTTCGGCTCGCAGCTGGGCCAGGCGCTCGGCCAGCTCGCCAAGGAGGTGCTGACCTCCACCGACATCGGGCTGCCGCTCGGCCCGGACGGCACCGCCGCGCTGCTGCCCGCCGCCGTCGCCGAGTTCAGCGCGGGGCTGGAGCAGCCGGAGAGCGAGATCCTGGTCTTCCTCGCCGCCCGCGAGGCCGCGCACCAGCGGCTCTTCGCGCACGTCCCGTGGCTGCGCCAGCAGGTGCTCGGCGCGGTGGAGAGCTACGCGCGCGGCATCAGGATGGACTTCTCCGCGCTGGAGCAGGCGGCGCAGAACCTGGACCCGATGGCGCTGGCCGATCCGTCCAAGCTGGAGGAGATCCTGGCCGCGGGCGCCTTCGAGCCGCAGACCACGCCGGAGCAGAAGCTGGCGCTGGAGCGGCTGGAGACGCTGCTCGCCCTGATCGAGGGCTGGGTGCAGGTGGTGGTGGCCGAGGCGCTCGGCGATCGGCTGCCCGGCGCGGGCGCGCTCGCCGAGACGCTGCGGCGCAGGCGCGCCACCGGCGGCCCGGCCGAGCAGACCTTCGCCACCCTGGTCGGCCTGGAGCTGCGGCCGCGCAAGCTGCGCGAGGCGGCGGCGCTCTGGCGGCGGCTCACCGACGACGCGGGCGTCGACGCCCGCGACGGGGTGTGGGCGCACCCGGATCTGCTGCCCGGCTCGGACGACCTGGACAACCCGGCCGGCTTCATCGACGGGGTGCTCGGCGGCACCGCCTCCAGCTTCGACGACCCGCTCGCGCAGCTCGCCGCTACCGAGGAGCGCGAGCGCAGGGAGCAGGCGGAGAAGCCGTCCGAGCCGGAGGCAGACGGGGACTCCGGCAAGTCCTGAGCGAATGCCCCTGTGAACAGGGGCGATCCTGTGGATAACTCCGCCGTGGACGGCCGCCGGAGCAGGCCGGGATGGCAATACTGCTCGGCATGACGCCACCACCGCGAGGGCCCCTGCTGCAGCCGGGGGTCGCCATCCTGGTCCGCCCCTCCGGGTCGATCCAGCTCGGCTGGGATCCCGAGCGCGCCGTCGTGCTGCGCCCGCCCGGGCTGGACCCCGCCGCCGTCGAGCGCTTCCTGCGCGGGCTGGACGGGTTGCAGACCAGGCCGCAGGTGCTCTGGCGCGCGGGCGAGCTCGGGCTCGCGCCGGAGCAGGCGGGCGCGCTGCTGGACGCGGTGGACGATGCCGGGCTGCTGGTCCGCCCGGCCGACGGCCCGGCGCTGGTCCGCACCGTTCGGGTGCACGGCCGCGGCCCGCTCACCGACCTGGTGCTGGGCTGGCTCGGCGCGGAGGGGCTGCACCCGGCCCGCTCGCCCGGCGGCTACCGCCGCGCCGAGGTGCGGAGCTGGCGCGAGGACCTGGTGATCCTCACCGATACCCTGGTGATCGACCCGCGGCTCGGCGCCGACCTGGTGCTGGCCAGGATCGCGCACCTGCCGGTCCGGATCCGGGACGGCCGCGGCGTGGTCGGGCCGCTGGTGCTGCCCGGCGCGACCAGCTGCCTGCGCTGCGCCGACCTGACCCGCAGCGGCGGCGACGCCGAGTGGCCGCACCTGGCCGCGCAGCTGCTGGACCGGGTCGGCGCGGCCTCGCCCGCCATGGTCGCCAGGACCGGCGCGCTCGCGCTCACCGAGCTGGAGGCGATCTTCGCATGTTCCACCCGCCGCGAGCCGCAGACGCTGGACGCGACGCTGGAGCCGGACCCGGATTCGCACGCCGTGCACAGCAGGCGCTGGCGCCCGCACCCGGAGTGCGGCTGCAGGCTGGTCGCGGCGGGGCCCGCCGCGTGAGGGCGCCGGGTGGCCGGCGGCGGGTACCCGCCGGACCAGCGCGGAGGCGCGGCGGTGGGGTGACCGAGCCGGGGTACGGACCGGGGTGTGGCGCACAGACCACCGATTTTCGTGGCACGGCCGGGGAGGTTTCGGCCATGATGGGAACTGTGTCCGACATTGCGCGCCGCAGCTCATCCCGCAACGCGAAGTTAGCCAAGATTCCACTCGGGATCGCTGGCCGCGCCGCCGTTGGCTTCGGCAGGCGGCTGGCGGGCGGCGACCGCACCGAGATCAGCGCCGACCTGAACCAGAAGGCGGCCGAGCAGCTCTTCTCCGTGCTCGGCGAGCTCAAGGGCGGCGCCATGAAGTTCGGCCAGGCGCTGAGCGTCATGGAGGCGGCGGTTCCCGAGGAGTTCGGCGAGCACTACCGCGAGGCGCTGACCAAGCTGCAGGCCGCGGCCCCGCCGATGCCGACCGCCACCGTGCACCGGGTGCTCGACCAGCAGCTCGGCACCCGCTGGCGGGAGCGGTTCAGCGAGTTCGACGACGAGCCGACGGCGTCGGCGAGCATCGGGCAGGTGCACCGCGCGGTGTGGTCGGACGGCCGCCAGGTCGCGGTGAAGGTGCAGTACCCCGGCGCCGACGAGGCGCTGCGCGCCGATCTCAAGACGCTCTCCCGGATGTCCGGGCTGTTCGCCTCGGTCATCCCCGGCGCCGACGTCAAGCCGGTGCTCGCCGAGATCACCGAGCGCACCGAGGAGGAGCTGGACTACCGGAACGAGGCCAGCCACCAGCGCGCCTTCGCCAAGGCCTTCGCCGACCACCCCGACTACGTGATCCCCAGGGTGGTCGCGGGCTCGCCCAAGGTGATCGTCACCGAGTGGGTCACCGGCACCCCGCTCTCCGGCATCATCCGGGCGGGCGCCGACGACCCGGCGGGCACGGTGGAGCTGCGCAACCGGGTGGCCGCGCTGCTCGGCACCTTCCACTTCTCCTCGCCCGCCAGGGCCGGGCTGCTGCACGCCGACCCGCACCCCGGCAACTTCATGATGCTGCCGGACGGCAGGCTCGCGGTGATCGACTTCGGCGCCTGCGCCCCGCTGCCGAACGGTTTCCCCCCGGAGCTGGGCCGGATGCTGACGCTCTCGGTCGCGGAGCGGTACGAGGAGCTGACCGCGTTCATGCACGACAACGGCTGGGTGATCCCCGGCCGCACGGTGACGCACCGGGAGATCGCGGACTACCTGCGCCCCTTCACCGACCCGATCAAGGCCGACTCGTTCCACTTCACCAGGCAGTGGATGCAGCGGGTCGCGGGCAAGGCATCGAACATCTCCAGCGCGGAGATGAAAACCGCACGGGCGCTGCAACTTCCGGCGGAGTACGTGATGATCTTCCGGGTGCTCGGCGGCTCGATCGGCATCCTGGCCCAGCTCGACGCCGAGCTGCCCTTCATGCAGCTGGCGCGGGAGTGGATGCCCGGCTTCACCGAGGAGCCGTCGCCGGCCTGACCCCCGAAACCAACGAACCGCCCACCGGAAAACGGTGAGCGGTTCGTCGGCGGACAGTCGGAAAGCCGGTCCTCATGCCGGGATCGCGACCTTACGCGGCCGGCCACGCGGCCGCTTGCGGGCGATCACGACCCCCTGGTCGAAGATCTCGCCGCCCCAGACGCCCCACGGCTCGCGCCGGTCGATGGCGGCGCTCAGGCAGCGCTTCCGGATCGGGCAGCTGGCGCACAGCGCCTTGGCCTCTTCCAGCTGGACCGGGCTCTCGGCGAACCACAGGTCGGGGTCGCCTGCTCGGCAGGGCAGGGTGGCCGCCGCGCAGGCGCGCGGGGGCTGGGCCACGGTCCGGCATGTCACGTCAGTAGCGGCCGACGGCCATTCCTGGGCGGTGAACACGTCGTTCTCCTTCAGCTCGTTGCAGCGGTTCGGATGTTCGGTGCGAAACCGGTGCCACTGCGGCTGAAGAAGCCGGAGAATACTGGCCACGATTTCGCTGGTGCGATCCGTGGCCAGGAGGTCGGGGAGAATTCCCTACCTAAGTCGACATCTCTGTCGAATCCTGATCACGGACGCTGGGTGTGCGGTGCGGAGGCGTGCTGCCGCATTGCCGAGCTCCTCGGCGAATGCGGGCTGCCAGCCTGCGCTGGGCTTGTCCTGCGAAATGGCGTAAACGGGCAGTCGCATGCCGTGCGTATCGCAGACCTGCGCATTGCCACCGCCGACACCGGACAGACCGATCCCCTGCACGGCGAGGATCCCCCGGGAGGCCGACATGGCTTTGCCCATCGCGCCGTCGACGCGCACGGCTTCGCCACCGCGCGGTGCGGTGCCGGTCCCGGTGCTGCCGAAGATCGTGATGTTGTCCACTGGTCTGCCTCCCTCCTGTACTCGTCGGTCGTCGTGTTCCGTGTTCACCGGGTGCGAGCCCGGTCGGTGCGCGCGGGAGAGACCTCCCGTTGCGCGCTCATCAACCATAGGCGGGTGAACCACAACGCCACAACCTATTTTCTACCTGCAGTTTCAGGGGCATTCGCGGGTTCGGCGCGGGTGGTATGGCGGCGCCGCGAGCGCACGATCGCGAGCACGTCGGCGCCGTACTGCTCGAGCTTGCCCGCGCCGACGCCCGCGATGCCCGCGAGCGCGGCGTCGTCGGCGGGCAGCTGCTCGGCGATGGCGGTGAGCGTGAGGTCGGTGAAGACGGTGAACTCGCGCACCCGCAAGGCCTCGGCCTTCTCCCCGCGCCAGTCGCGCAGCGCGGCGAGCAGCTCGGCGTCCAGCTCGGCCGGGCAGCGCTTGCAGCGGCCGAGCATGGTCGCGTAGGTGCCGATCAGCGGCTTGCCGCAGACCCGGCAGAGCGGGCGCTCGGCGGTGCGGGCGGGCTCGGCCGCCGCGGCGATCCGCGAGGCGGGCGAGTCCTCCGGCACCAGCCCGGTCAGGAAGCGGGAGCGGCGCCGGTTGCGCCTGCCGCCCGCGCCGCGGGCCAGCGCCCAGGAGAGCTGCAGGTGCTCGCGGGCGCGGGTAACGCCGACGTAGAGCAGCCTGCGCTCCTCCTCCAGCTGGTGCTGGTCGGCGACCGAGCCGTCGTCGCCGAGCACGTGCCCGATCGGCAGCATGCCGTCGGTCAGCCCGACCAGGTAGACGGCGTCCCACTCCAGCCCCTTGGCGGCGTGCAGCGAGGCCAGCGTGACGCCCTGCACGGTCGGCGGGTGCCTGGCCTCCGAGCGGGCGGCGAGCTCGCGCAGCAGGCCGGGCGCGTCCAGCTCGGGCTCGTGCGCGACCAGCTCGTCGACCAGCCCGGCCAGCGCGGTCAGCCCGGACCAGCGCTCCCGCGCGCCCGCGCCCGCGGGCTCATCGGCGGTGAGCCCGAGCGGGGCGAGCGCCGCGCGGGTGAGCGTGGCCAGCGCGGCGCCGCGCCGCGCCGCCTCCGGCAGGTCGTCGCGCTCGGCGGCCCGGCGCAGCGCCGCGACGCCCTGCTTGATCTCGGCCCGGTGGAAGAAGGCCTCGCCGCCGCGCACCTGGTAGGGGATGCCGCGCGCGCCGAGCGCCTCCTCGTACGCCTCGGACTGGGCATTGATCCGGAAGAGCACCGCGATCTCGGCGGCGGGGGTACCCGCCGCGATCAGCCGCTCGATCCCCTTCGCCACCGCGGCGGCCTCGGCGGGGGCGTCGTCGTACTCGGCGAAGACCGGCTCCGGGCCGTCCGCGCGCTGGCCGATGAGCTGCAGCCTGGTGCCCGCGATCCGGCCGCGGGCGGCGCCGATCACCCGGTTCGCCAGCGAGACCACCTGCGGTGTCGAGCGGTAGTCGCGCTCCAGCCGGACCACGGTCGCCTCCGGGAAGCGCCGGGAGAAGTCGAGCAGGTAGCGCGGGCTGGCGCCGGTGAAGGAGTAGATGGTCTGGTTGGCGTCGCCGACGACGGTCAGGTCGTCGCGCTCGCCGAGCCAGGAGTCGAGCACCCGCTGCTGCAGCGGGGTGACGTCCTGGTACTCGTCCACCACGAAGCTGCGGTAGCGCTCGCGGAACTCGTCGGCCACCGCCGGGTAGTCCTCCAGCGCGGCCGCGGTGTGCAGCAGCAGGTCGTCGAAGTCGAGCAGCATGCCGTCCGCGGAGGACTTGCCGGTCTCGTAGGCGTCGTAGACCCTGGCCACCCGGATCGCCTCGCGCGGGGTGTCGCGGCGGCGCTCGGCGACCGCCGCCGGGTAGTCCTCGGGGGCGATCAGCGAGGCCTTGGCCCACTCGATCTCGCTCAGCAGGTCGCGCACGCTCTCGGTGTCCGCGGGCAGCCCCTCGGCCTGCGCGGCCCTGGCGACCAGCGGGAACTTGTTGTCGATCAGCCGCCACGGCACGTCGCCCACGATCTGCGGCCAGAAGTAGCGCAGCTGGCGTAGCGCGGCGGCGTGGAAGGTGCGGGCCTGCACCCGGCCCGCGTCGCCGCCGAGCCCGAGGCCGCGCAGCCGCCCGCGCAGCTCGCCCGCCGCGCGGGCGGTGAAGGTGACCGCGAGCACCTGGTCGGCCTTGACGTGCCCGGCCGAGACCAGGTGCGCGATGCGGTGCGTGATGGTGCGGGTCTTGCCGGTGCCCGCGCCCGCGAGCACGCACAGCGGCCCGCGCGGGGCCCGTACGGCGGCGGCCTGCTCGGGGTCGAGCGCGGCGGGATCGAAGGCTGGCACGGCTCCCATCATGGCAGTGCGCGCCGACAGCCCCCGGCGGGAACAGGTTCGGCCGCGGCGGCGTTGTTCCGGACGTGAGTGACGCAACCCCGCAGCTGACCATGTACTCGACCACCTGGTGCGGCTACTGCCGCAGGCTGAAGAAGCAGCTGGACGAGAACGGCATCACCTATGCCGAGGTCGACATCGAGCAGGATCCGGCCTCCGCCGAGTTCGTCGGCAGCGTCAACAACGGCAACCACGTGGTGCCGACGGTGAAGTTCAGCGACGGCTCCACCGCCACCAACCCGACGCTGGTCGACGTCAAGCGAATCCTGGCGGGCATCTCCTCCTGAGCTACACGCCCGCCCAGGACTCCACGATGGTGCGGGCGATGGAGATGCTGCTCGGCAGCAGCAGCCGGGAGCCGCTCTCCCGCGCGGACCAGTCGCCCTGCTCCAGGGCGGCCCTGACCTCCGCGCGGGTGAACCAGTGCGCCTCGGCGATCTCGCCGTCCGAGAAGACCAGCTCCTCCTCCGGGTCGCCGACGGCGGCGAAGCCGAGCATGAGCGAGCGCGGGAAGGGCCACGGCTGGCTGCCGAGGTAGGTGATGTCGCGCACGTGCACGCCGACCTCCTCCAGCATCTCCCGCTCGACGCAGCGCTCCAGCGACTCGCCCGCCTCCACGAACCCGGCGAGCAGCGAGAACAAGGTGGGCGGCCAGCTGTGCTGGCGGGCCAGCAGCACCCGGTCGGCGCCGTCGTGGATCAGGCAGATCACCGCGGGGTCGATGCGCGGGAACTCCTCGTACCCGGCCTCGGTGGTCCGCGACCAGCCGCCCCGGCTCGCCGCCGTCGCCACCCCGTCGGCGCCGCTGAAGCCCGCCTTGTCGTGCCAGTTCAGCAGGGCCATGGCCGCGGTGAGGATGCCCGCGGTGTAGTCGTCCAGGTCGCCCGCGAGGGCGCGCAGGTCGGTGAGGTCGCCGGTGAGCTCGGGCTCCCGGATCGCCCAGAGGTGTCTGCCGTCGGGGTCGGTGCCGAGGAAGACCGCGGCCGGGCTCGGCTCGGCCGCGTACTCGACGGCGGGCTCCAGCACCAGCGCGCCCGCGGTGCGGCGGAACCGGCCGCGCCGGTCCACGTGCAGCAGCAGCGCCCGGGCCCAGCCCTCCTTCAGCGCCTGTTCGTCGGCCCTGATGTGCTCGGCCCGGTCGATCGTGGAGCGGGACAGCAGCGGAACGTCCTTGAGCGTGAAAGACACCCGTCGAGCCTAGCGCGCAACTATTTGGCGACGCGTTTGATGTAGAGCAGCTTGTCGCCCGCCTCGATCGCGTCCACCTCGGGCTCGCCGACCCGGATCAGGTCGCCGCCGCGGACCACGCCGAGCACGATGTCGCTGAGGTGCCGCGGCGAGCCGCCCACCTCGGAGAGCTCCACCTCGCGCTCGGCGACGGCGAAGCCGTGCTCGGGGGTGAGCAGGTCCTCCATCATCTCCACCACCGACGGGGTGGTGGTGGCGATGCCGAGCAGCCTGCCCGCGGTCTCCGAGGAGATGACCACCGAGTCGGCGCCGGACTGGCGCAGCAGGTGCATGTTCTCCGCCTCGCGGATGGCGACCACGATCTTGGCCTTCTTGTTCAGCTCCCGCGCGGTCAGCGTGACCAGCACCGCGGTGTCGTCGCGGTTGGCGGCGACCACCACCGACGCGGCGTTCTGCACGCCCGCCAGCCGCAGCACGTCGGACTGGCTGGCCGAGCCGTGCACCGTCACCAGCCCGGCGTTGGCGGCCCGCTCCAGCGCGGTGAGGTCGGTGTCGACCACGACGATGTCGCCGGGTTGGACATTGTCGCCGAGCATGGCGTCGATCGCCGTCCTGCCCTTGGTGCCGTAGCCGACGACGACGGTGTGGTTGCGCACGCGGTGCCTCCAACGCTGGATCTTGAACGCCTGCCGGGACCGCTCGGTCAGCACGCCGAGGGTGGTGCCGACCAGCACGATGAGGAAGAGGACCCGCAGCGGGGTGATGACGATGATGTTGACCAGCCGCGCGCTCGGCGAGATCGGCGCGATGTCGCCGTAGCCGGTGGTCGAGAGCGAGACGGTGGCGTAGTAGAACGCGTCCAGGAAGGACAGCTCGTTGCCGGAGTTGTCGCGGTAGCCGTCCCGGCCGAGCCAGACCACGAGCGCCGCGAAGAACAGCAGGAAGATCGCGAACAGCACCCGGCGGGTGAGCGAGATCCACGGGCTGGCCTGGATCTCAGGGATGCGCAGCACACCGACGAGCGCGAAGTCCGGGCGTCCGGTCAGCCCGACGGCGCGCGGCCGCAATCGCAGATCGGCGAAGATCCGCCCGCTTCGTTCGCCGAGCCGATCATCGCGCAGCTCAGCATCTTCCTCCGGCACAGGACGGCAGCCTAACCGATCCGGCGGGGCGGGCAGGGGTCGACGCGATCGGGGGGCGAATGTCAGGGTGGGGCATGGCAACCACCACCGACGCCGCCCGCCGCCCCGCGCTCCTGCTCGCCGCCGGGCTGGCGGGCGCGGGCGTGATGCACTTCGTCACCCCCAAGTTCTTCGACTCGATCGTGCCGCCGGTGCTGCCGGGGCAGGCGCGCACCTACACCTATGCCTCCGGGGTCGCCGAGCTGGCCGTCGCGGGCACGCTGGCGGTGCCGCGGACCAGGGGGCTCGGCGGGAAGCTGGCGGCGCTGCTCTTCCTCGCCGTGTTCCCGGCGAACGTGCAGATGGCGGTGGACGTTGTGACCAATCCGAAGACGACGCCGCTGTTCAAACTGGGGTCGATCCTGCGGTTGCCGCTGCAAATTCCAATGATCACGACGGCGCTCTCGGTGAGTCGGAACGCCAGGGGCTGAGTTCGCTCGCCGGGGCCGGGTGGCCTGGACCGGGCTCACCGGGTCGGGCTCGACCGGGCCGGGCTCGACCCAGTTCGACCGGGCCGAGCTCGGAGCGGGCCGAGCGGATCGGAGCGGGCTGAGCGGGCTCGGCCGTCACGCCTCCGGGTCGTCCTCGGTCCAATCCCCGGCTCGGCCGGGGGCGTCCCCTTCGCGGGCGGGGGCGGCCGCGCGGACCAGCTCGGCGAGTTCGTCGGGGCCCGCGAGGCCCGCGGGGGCGACGGTGCGGCCGGTGCGGACGTAGTAGAACGCGGCGGTGACCCGGTCGAGCAGTTCGGCCTCGGAGGCGCCGGTGCGGCCCGCCATGAGCCGGGCCCAGGCGACGCGGTAGACCGCGAGCTGCATGGCCAGCGCGGGCTCGTCACCGGTGTCCGGCTCGGCGCCGGTCTTCCAGTCGACGACGGTCCAGCCGCCGTCGGCGGCGGCGAAGACCGCGTCCATCCGGCCGCGCACCACGGTGCCGGCGATGGTGGTCTCGAAGGGGATCTCGACATCGATCGGGGTGCGGTTCGCCCACGACGAGCCGAGGAAGCGCTCCTGCATGCGGGCGAGCTCGGCGTCGTGCCCGGCGAGTTCGGCATCGGCGGCGCCGGGCAGCTCGTCCAGCCCCGGCAGCCGGTCGGCGGCGAACCAGCGCTGCACCCAGGCGTGGAACGCGGTGCCGCGCCGCGCCATCGGGTTCGGCGGGTACGGCAGCGGCCTGCGCAGCCGGGCGGCGAGCGCGGCGGGGTCGGCGCGCAGGTCGACCAGCGCGGTGGCCGGGATCCGGCCGGGCAACTCGACCTCGCGCTCCCCGGGCGCGCGCTCGGCCGCGATCTCGGCGAGCAGCGCGTCCACGTCCTCGGCCCAGCCGTCCGGGTCGGGTTCGGTGTCGGACCCCGCTGCCACACTTGGCCCGTCCGGGCTCGGTGAACCAGGGGGGACGGCATGGTCGGCATCCGCGGCGCGCAGCCGGGCCAGCGCGGTCCGCACCCGCTCGGCCCCGCCGGTCACCGCGGGGCGCCGGTGCCCGAGCGGGTCGCGCGGCCAGTCGGCGCCGATCGGTTCGTCGGTGAGCGGGTTCTCCGTGCCGTCCTCGGGCGGGTCGGCCCAGTGCGCGAGTTCGAGCAGGCCGTCGGTGTGCTCGCCGGCCGCGCGGAGTTCGAGCAGGAAGTCGGACGGCCCTTTGGGTTTGGTGCCGGTCTCGGCCCACCAGAAGCCGGAGACCAGCAGCACCCGCTCGGTGCGGGTGAGCGCCACGTAGAAGAGCCGCCGCTCCTCGTCCAGCCTGCGGTCGGAGAGCGCCTCCTTGTGCTCGGCGATGGCGCGGTCCAGGTCGGCGCGGTCGCCGAGGTCGAGCAGGTCGAGCACGGGGACGCCCTCGACCGAGTCCGCGGTGGCCCGGTCGCCGCGCAGCGCGGTGGGGAGCTCGGCGGGTGCGCCGAGCCAGGTGGAGGAGCCGGTGCCGGAGGGGAAGACGCCCGCCGCGATGTGCGGCACCGCGACGACCTCCCACTCCAGCCCCTTGGCGGCGTGCACGGTAAGGATCTGCACCCGGTCCTTCGCGACCTCGATCTCGCCGGGCTCCAGCCCGTTCTCCACCGACTCGGCGGCGGTGAGGAAGGCGAGCAGCCCGGCCAGCGTGGCGTCGGAGTCGGCGGCGTAGCCGGAGACCACGTCGGCGAAGGCGTCCAGGTGCTCGCGGCCCGCGCCCGCGCCGAGCATGGCCCGCCTGGCCTGGGTCTCCACCGCGACGCCGATGGTGCGCTCGACGTCGGCGACCAGCTCGGTGAGCGGCTGCCCGGCCCGCTCGCGCAGCGCCGCCAGCTCCCTGGCCAGCGCGACGATCCTGGTGTGGCCGCGTTCCGAGTAGTTCTGCGCCGGGCCGGGATCGGCGATGGCGTCGGCCAGCCCGGCCTGCTCGGCGGGCTCCGGCGCCACGTCGCGCAGCGCGGCGGCGAGCCCGGCGGCGTCGGTGATGTCGCCCGCGGCCTCGTCCGGGCGGCGGGCGATGGAGAGCTCGCGGGCGCGGCGGGCCAGCGCGGCCACGTCGGCGATGCCGAGCTGCCAGCGGGCGCCGGTGAGCAGCCGCAGCGCGGCGCTGCCCGCGCCCGGCTCGGCGATCAGCCGCAGCGTGGCGACCACGTCGGCGACCTCGGGGGTGGCGAGCAGCCCGCCGAGCCCGACGATCTCGACCGGCAGGTCCCGCTCGCGCAGCGCCTCGGCCAGCGGGGCGGCGTCGGCATTGCGGCGGACCAGCACCGCCGAGGTCGGCGGCGGCTCGCCCGCCGCGCGGTTGGCCCGCCACTCCGCCGCCACCCGCTCCGCGACCCAGGCCCGCTCGTCGGTGATCGTGTCGGTGAGGGCGAGCGCGACCGCGCCGGGCCCGGCGTGCGGGGCCGCCCGCAGCTGCGCCACGGTGACGCCGCCCGCATCGACGGCCCTGCGGCGCAGCGGCTCCGAGACCAGGTTGGCCAGGACCAGCGGCTCCGGCGGGTTGCGCCAGCTGGTGAGCAGCGAGAGCGTCGGGGCAGGCACGCCGGGGGCGGCGGGGAAGTCGTCGGTGAAGCGCGGCAGGTTGGCGGCGGAGGCGCCGCGCCAGCCGTAGATGGACTGCATGGGGTCGCCGACCGCGGTGACCGCGAGCGGGAGCCGGTCCGGGTCCGGCTCGGCGCGGTCGCCGCCGAAGAGCGCCGCGAGCAGGATGCGCTGGGCGTGGCCGGTGTCCTGGTACTCGTCGAGCAGCACCAGCCGGAAGCGGTCCCGCTCGGCGGCGCCGACCTCGGGGTGCTCGGCGGCGAGCCGGGCGGCGAGCGACATCTGCGAGCCGAAATCCAGCGCGCCGCGGCGGCGCAGCGCCTCGGCCAGCTGCCGCACCAGCGGGAGCAGCCCGACCCGCTCGCGCTGTACGCCGACGATGTCCTGCAGCCCCTTGCTCGGGCCGCCGCGCTGCCGCGGCCCCGCGGGCAGGGTGTAGACCAGCTTCTCCAGCTCGGTGTGCGCCTCGGCCAGCTGCTCCGGCTCGACCAGGTGCTCGGCGAGCTGGCCGCTCAGCGCGAGCACCGCCTCGGTCACCGAGACCGGGGTGCGGTCGGTGTCCAGCTCGCCCTCCCAGTTCCGCACCACCTGGTGCGCGAGCTGCCAGAGCTGGGTCTGGGTGAGCAGCGTGGCGGAGGGCTCCACCGGGAGCAGCAGGCCGTGCTCGGTGAGCAGCCTGCCCGCGTATGAGTGGTAGGTGCTGATCTCCGGCTCCGCGCCCGCCAGGGAGCCGCGCAGGCCGCCGCCGGGGTCGAGGTCGCGGAGCAGGGGGGCGCCCGCCAGCCGGGCCAGCCGGGTGCGGATTCTGGCGGTGAGCTGCTGCGCCGCCTTGCGGGTGAAGGTGAGGCCGAGCACCTGGTCGGGGGCGACGAGGCGGTTGGCGACCATCCAGACCACCCTGGCCGCCATGGTCTCGGTCTTGCCCGCGCCCGCGCCCGCGACCACGAGGGCCGGGCCGGGCGGGGCCGCGATCACCGCCGCCTGCTCGTCGGTCGGCGGCGGGAGGCCGAGTGCGTCGGCGAGTGCGTGCGGGGTCACGGCCGGGCCGGGTAGCGCGCCTGCGGCGCTCACTCGTCGGTCACCTGCCTCCCCGTGTCGCGCGTCGGGCAGCACCCGGTGACCGGGCAGTGCCTGCATCCCTCGTTGCGGACGGCGCGGAAGCCGGGGCCTTTCGTCGCGCCCGCCGCATCGTGCACGGTATCGCGCCAGCCCTCGAGTGCCTCGTCGGCCAGTGGGGGTTGGGCGCGTTCCGCCGCCCCCTGCTTGGTGTTGGGGACGGCCACGTAGACCAGTCGGGCGCCGCCGGGCGCCTGGGGTTCGGGTGCGGTGGGGTCCGGGGGCACGCCGCCACCGGCCGTGGTGCCGAGGTCAGGAGCCGCGCCGGCGTCGGGCGCATGCTCGCCGCCGAGCGCCGCCGCACCGCCGAGCGCCGCCGCACTGCCAAGCGCCGCCGCACCGCCGGGAGTCGGCTCGCTGCCGGGAGTCGGCTCGCTGCTGGGGGCGACCGCTGACGCCGCTGTGGCGTCCGAGTTCTCGGCGGCGGCGAGGGCGGCGTCCAGGGCGCCCGCCGCGACGGCGACCTGGTAGGTGGCGAGCTGGGCGTGGTCGCTCGCGGCCTGCCTGGTGACCGGATTCTTGCCGGTCTTGACGTCGACGATGACGAAGCGGCCGTCGGCGTCGCGCTCCAGCCGGTCCACCCGGCCGCGGATGCGCACCGGCGGCTCGCCCTCCGCGCGGGCGGGCAGCAGGCAGTCGACGGCGATCTCCACCCCGGCCTGGGTGAGCTCGGCGCGGGTGGCGCGGAACCAGGCGAGGAAGTTCTCCAGCATCCCCTCGGTGCGGCGCAGCTCCTGGCGCGAGTGCCAGCCGGTGCCTGGCTCGACGTTCGCCCACGCCTCGTAGAGCGCGTCCCGCACCCGCTCCTCCGGCACCTTCCCGGCGAGCGCCTGGACCAGGGTGTGTACCAGGTTCCCCTTGAGCGCGTACGGGTTCTCGCCGTCGCTTCCGCCGTTGCGCTCCAGCGCCCAGCGCAGCGGGCAGGTGCGCAGCAGCTCGACGGTGGAGGGCGAGAGGTTCACCGGGGTGCCGTCGTCATCCCAGAGCGGCTCGGCGGTGCTCGGCTCGCCGGTGCCGTACCACTCGTCCGGGTGCGTGCCGCGCACCCCGGCCGCGGCCAGCCGGGCCAGCTGGTGCGCGGCGCGCTCGCGCCGCTCCTCGTCCACCTCGGGGTCGCAGACCGCGCCGCGCAGCTCGGCGACGAGCGCGTGCAGCACGAGGGCGCGGCCGGGGTCGGCCACCGGGAGCACGCCGGGCTCGCCGTCCTCGGTGTGCCCGAGCAGCTCGGTGAGGAAGCGCGACGGAACCAGGTCGCGGTCGCCGGTCACCGACTCGACCGCCGTCACCAGCAGCGAGCGCCGCGCCCTGCTGCAGGCGACCAGCAGCAGCCTGCGCTCCTCGGCCAGGATCGGCGCCGCCCTGCTCACCCGCTCGCCCGCGCCGGAGACCCCGCTGTGCAGGTCGACCAGGTCCTCGGTGTGCAGCAGGGTGCCGCGCGGGCGCGGGTTGGGCCAGAGCCCCTCCTGCACGGCGGCCACCGCGACGACGTCCCACTCCCGGCCCGCGGCGGCGTGCGCGCTGAGCAGCTCCACCGCCTCGCCGGGAGCGACCGGGGCGGAGAACTCCTGCGGGATCTCCTGCTGCGTGACGTACTCGACGAACCCCTCCAGGCCGGCGCCGGGCAGCCGGTCGACGTAGGCCGCGGCCGCGTCGAAGAGCCCGACGGCGGCGTCCAGGTCGCGGTCGGCCTGCATGCCGACGGCGCCGCCGCGCTCGGACTGCGCCACCCAGCGGCGCTCCAGCTTGGAACCGGTCCACAGCGCCCACAGCACGTCCTCGACGGCGGCGCCGCGGCGGCGGGCGGCCCGGCCGCGTTTCAGCGCGGTGAGGGTGCGGCGCAGCGGGGCCGACTCGACCTCGGTGAGGCGGTCGAGCAGGGCGTCGTCGCCGGTGCCGACGATGAGGTCGCGCAGCGCCTCGGCGGAGGAGCGGTCGTCCCGGTCCGGTTCGCGCTCCAGCGCGGCGCGGCGGATGCCACGGCGGAGCCTGCGCAGCGCGATCTGGTCGGCGCCGCCGAGCGGGCCCGCGAGCAGGTCGAGCGCGTCGTCCGGCTCGAAGAGCTGGGCGGTGGAACCGTCCGGGCCGCGCCGGGACTCGTCGCCCGCTAGCAGGGCGCGGACCGCGAGCAGCAGCCAGGCGGCGCCGCGGCGGCGGGCCAGCGGGACGTCCGGGCCTGGCTGGTGCACCGGGACGCCCGCCGCCAGCAGGGCGCGGCGCAGCGGCGCCAGCGAGGTGGGCACCGAGCGCAGGATCACCGCCATCCGCGACCACGGGACGCCGTCGCGCAGGTGCGCCCGGCGCAGGTGGTCGGCGACCAGCGCCGCCTCCTTCGCCGGCGTCGACAGCACCCGGACCCGCACCTCGGCGGGGGGCGGGTCGTCCGGCGCTCCGGCCGAGGGCGGGTCGGCAGGCACTTCGGCCGAGGGCGAATCGCCTGGCTCTCCGGCGCGGCGCGCATCGCTTGCCGGTTCGGCGGGCCTGCCTCGGGTCGGTGGAGGGGGGGTGGGAACAGCGTCTGGTTCGCCCGCAGCCCTTCCGCGTCGGGTGTCGGCAGGGCCGCGTTCGACCGCGACGGCGGCTCGACTGCCGCTCGGTGCGGGGGAGGCATCCTCCCCTCCCCTCCCCGCTTCGCCCGCGGTCAGCGCGGACTCGAGCACGCGGTGCGGCGGGTTCCCTGGCAACCGCCCGGCGATGCGGGCTGTCGCGAGCTCGATGGGACCATCGGTGCGGTGGTTGCGGCGCAGCAGGATGCGCCGGTCGGCGGGGGCGCCGGGGTCGGCGATGAAGGCGGGGTCGGCGCCGCGGAAGGTGTAGACGGCCTGGTCGGGGTCGCCCGCGAGCACGGTGGTGGCCGAGCCCGCGCCGATGACGCGGACCAGCAGCGCGGCCTGCGGGTCGAGGTGCTGCGCGTCGTCGACCAGCAGGTGGCGCAGCCGCTCGCGCTCCTCGGCGAGCAGCTCGGGGTCGGCGGCGAGCGCGTCGAGCGCGGCGCCGACGAGTTCGGCGGCGTCCAGCGCGGGCGCGCTCGCCTCCGGCGCCTCCACCCCGACCGACCAGCGCAGCAGCAGCGACTCCTCGAACCGGCGGGCGAAGTGCCCGGCCGCGACCCACTCCGCGCGGTCGTGCTCGCGGCCGAGCCGGACCAGGTCCTCCGGCCCGAGCCCGCGCTCGGTGGCGCGCAGCATGAGGTCGCGCAGCTGGTCGGCGAAGCCCGCGAGGCCGAGCGCGGGCTGCAGCCGCTGCGGCCAGAGCCGGGCGCCCGCGGCCATGTCGAGCAGGTCGCCCTGCAGCAGCTCGCGGACGACGGCGTCCTGCTCGGCGCCGGTGAGCAACCGGGGCGGCGGGTTGCCGTGCCTGGTGGCGTGGCGGCGCAGGATGCCGAAGGCGTAGGAGTGCAGGGTGCGGGCCAGCGGCTCGCGGCTGGCGCCCGGCACGCCGCCCTCGCCCGCGTCGTCGGGGCGCAGCCGGGCGGTGATGGCGTCCCGCACGGTGTTCGCCGCCTCCTTGGAGTAGGTGACGACCAGCACCGCCCCCGGGTCGACGCCCGCCGCGATCCGCTCCGCCGCGTACTCGACCAGCAGCGTGGTCTTGCCCGTGCCAGGACCGCCGAGCACCTGCCACGGCGCCCACCCCGGCCGGACCGGCCCGGCGTCCCCGGCCGCGAAGAGGGCGCGCACCTCGGCGCCCAGGACGGGAGCCAGGGGCGCGGTTATCCGCCGGCGAACGAGCCGCACCGCGCTATCTGATCGCACCACGCCGGCTATTGCAACAGACGCCCCCGACAGCTCCGCGGCGGCGGCCGCCGCGGGCCCGCGTCACAATGGTCCGATGCCCGATCTGCACGTCCACCGCTTCGGTCCGGAGACCGGCCCGGTCGTCCTCGCGCTGCACGGCGTGACCGGGCACGGCAAACGCTGGGCGGCGCTCGCCGCCGAGCACCTGCCCGACCTCCGGATCCTGGCGCCGGACCTGCGCGGGCACGGCCGCTCGACCGGGCTGCCGCCGTGGAACTTCGAGACCATCGTCGACGACCTGGTCGCGCTGCTGGCGGCGGAGGGGGTCGGGCCGGTGGTGCTGGTCGGGCACTCCTTCGGCGGGGCCTGCGCGCTGCACCTGGCGCACCGGCGGCCGGAGCTGGTGCGCGGCCTGGTGCTGCTGGACTCGGCGATCGGGCTGGAGCCGGAGCGGATGCTCGACATCGCGCTCTCCGCGCTGGCGCACCCGGACTACGACAGCGTGGCGCAGGCGCGCCGGGACAAGCAGGAGACCGGGTGGGGCGCGGTCGACCCGCGGCTGCTGGAGGCGGAGCTGGACGAGCACCTGGTGCCGACCGCCAACGGGCAGGTGGGGTGGCGGATGAGCATTCCCGCGGTCAACTCCTACTGGGGGCAGCTGGCGCGCGGCTACGTGCTTCCGCCCGCCGAGCTGCCGACGGTGCTGGTCCAGGCCATGCGGGTGCGGCCGCCGTTCCTCACGAGCGAGTTCCTGGCCGCGATCTCCGCGCGGCTCGGCTCGAATTTCCGGCTGCTGCAGTGGGATTGCGACCACATGGTGGCACAGGAGCTGCCCGCCGAGACGGCGGCGCTGATCCGGTCGATGCTGTGACGACCGGCGACGAGCAGATCGAGCGGGTGCGGGCGCTGGTGGCGGCGGTCCCGGCCGGGCGGGTGACCACCTACGGCGACCTGGCCGCGGCGGCCGGGCTCAGCAGCGCGCGCACGGTCGGCTGGATCATGCGCACCGACTCGGGCGACCTGCCCTGGCACCGGGTGATCGGCGCGAGCGGGCGCCCGGCCGCGCACCTCGCCGAGCGGCAGCTGCGGCTGCTCGCCGCCGAGGGGGTGCCGATCGCCGACGGGCGGGTCCGGTTGCGCGCCGCCCGCCACCTGTTCCCCGAGCCGGACTGATCGCCCGCGGGGTGTGTTCCGCCGGCCCGCCGGAAGGGCTCCCGCGCGCGTTCAACCGCGTCATTCGGCTGCTCGACCGGGGGTTCGCGCACTACCGTGGGGACATGTCCACCCGCCTGGTGTACGTCGCGGTCCGCGCGGAGCGGCCGCGGGCGCTCGCGGAGTTCTGGGCCCGGCTGCTCGGCTGGACCGTGACCCTGGACCGCGCCGACAGGGTCGACGTCGCCCCGCCGGATCCGGGGTTGCCCGGCCCGGCGCTCACCTTCCGCCCCGCCCAGCCGGACGCCCCCGCGCACACCACCCCCAACCGGCTGCACCTCGACCTCGCCTCGCACGGCCCGCGCGGCCAGGCCGACCGGGTGCGCCTCGCCCTCGAGCTGGGCGGCGCGCACGCGGACATCGGGCAGGGCGCGGTGCCGTGGGTGGTGCTCGCCGACCCGGAGGGCAACGAGTTCTGCGTGCTCGAACCGCGCCCGGAGTACGCGGGTACCGGCGCGCTGGCCGCGGTGGTGGTCGGCGCCGCGGAGCCCGCCCGGCTGGCGGCGTTCTGGTCGGTGGCGTCGGGGTGGCCGGTGGCCAGGGACGGCACCGTGGCCGGGCTGCGTTCGCCGACCGAGCTGGGGGCCTGGCTGGAGTTCATCCCGCAGCCGGGGCCGGGTGACGACCGGCTGCACCTGGAGCTCGGCACCCGCACCGCCCCCGCCGCGGCCACGCGGCTCGCCGCCGCGGGCGCCGTCCCCCGGCGGGCGGGGCCGTGCGGCGGCGCCCGCTTCCTCGACCCCGAGCACAATCCGTTCTGTCTGGTCGACGCCGGGCGCGGGGAGCCGACGAACTAGCATCGCCCCCATGGGGAACCGCGCCGCACCGCCGCCGGAGCGGGCCGACGCCGTCGTCCTTGCGGGTGGCAGGGCGAGCCGGATGGGCGGCGTCGACAAGCCGGGAATCGTGGTCGGCGGTCGGTCGCTGCTGGCGGCGGCGCTGGCGGCGGTAGCCGGGTGCGCGCGGGTCGCGGTGGTCGGGCCGGACCGCGCCGAGCTCGGGCCCGAGATTCTGCAGACCAGGGAGCAGCCGCCGGGCGCGGGCCCGGTCGCGGCGCTCGCCGCCGGGCTGGCGGCGCTCGGCGCCGACCCCGCGCCGCTGGTCGTGGTGCTCGCCGCGGACCTGCCCTTCCTCACCGCCGACACCGTGCACCGGTTGATCGCCCAGCTCGGGGCGGCGGACGCGGCCTTCGCGGCGGACCGGGACGGCCGCCCGCAGTACCTGATCGGGGTGTGGCGGCGCCGGGCGCTCGACGCCGCGCTGGCCGGGCTCGGCTCGCCGGTGAACCACCCGATGAAGGCGCTGGTCCCGGCCGCGAGCACGGTGCTCGAGCTGCCGGGCACCGACGACTGCGACACCGCCGACCAGGTGCTGCGCGCGCGCACCGCGCTCGGCGACACCCTGGACGACGCGCGCGCCGCGCTGCGCACCGGGCTCACCCCGCTGCCCGCCCGCGCCAGCGCGCTCGCCGACGCGCGCGGCGCCGCGCTGGCCGAGCCGCTGCACGCCGCCGGGCCGCTCCCCCGCTTCGACGTCTCCGCCATGGACGGGTACGCCGTTTCGGGGCCGGGTCCGTGGCGGATCCGCCGCGATATCGGGTACGCGGGCGGCGAGCGTCCGGCGGGGTTGGAGCCGGGCGAGGCGGTGCGGATCGCCACCGGCGCGCACGTCCCCGACGGCACCACCCGCGTCGTCCGCGACGAGTTCGCCACCCTGCTGCCAGACGCACCCGCACGCGCGGACGAATCGGGTGATCCGCGCACACCCGGGCACTCGGACGCACCGGGCGCCGATCCGCAAAATGCCCGAGTGGAAACACTCGCTCTCCTCCCCGACTCCCCGGTTCGCGGCGATATCCGCAGGCAGGGCGAGGACCGCGCCACCGGCGACGAGATCGCCCCCGCGGGCGCCGCGATCACCACGGCGCTGATCTCGGCCGCCGCCTCGGTCGAGGTCACCGCCGCGACCGTGCGCGGCCCGGTCCGCGCCCGGATCGTCATGACCGGCGACGAGATCCGCGCCGACGGCCCGCTGCACGCCGGGCAGACCAGGGACTCCATCGGCCCGGTGCTGCCCCGGCTGCTCGCGGGCTGCGGCATCGTCGCCGTCGACCGGGTGCACCTGCGCGACACCGCGCACGGCTTCGACGCCGTCCTGGCGGCCGCGCACGACCGCGACCTGCTGGTGGTGGTCGGCGCGACCGGCGGCGGCGCGGCCGACCAGCTGCGCGGCGCGGTGGCCCGCGCGGGCGCGCGGATCCTGGTCCCGCGGCTCCGGCTGCGCCCGGGCGGCTCCACCCTGGTGGCCGAGACGACCTCGGGGACAACGGTTCTCGGACTCCCCGGCAACCCGTACGCCGCGGTCGCGACGCTGCTCGCGCTCGCCCCGGCCATCGTGGCGGGCCGCACCGGCGCCACCCCGCGCCCCGCGCAGCGCGGCCCGCTGCACAATGCCGCCGAGATCGCGGCGCCGGTGCCGCGCATCGTCCCCGCCAGGCACGCGCCGGAGGGCGGCTTCCGCGGCGACCCCGCCGTCCGCACCGCGCACCTCGGCGGGCTGATCGACCGGGACGGGCTGGTGGTGGTCCCGGCGGGCGCGGCGGACGGCGCGCTCGTCGAATTCCTCGCCCTGCCCGGCTGATCCAGCATTGCGCGCGCGCTGAATCGATTCTGGCGACCCGCCGCCACCGCTGGTTCACTGGAGAACGACCGGAAGGACGACACCCGATGGACGACAGCTCCCTGCGCTGGGCGGACGGCGCGCTGGTCACCCTCGACCAGCGCGCGCTGCCGCACGAGAGCCGCGAATTGCGGCTCGGCACGGTCGACGCGGTGATCGATGCCATCCGGACGCTCGCCGTGCGCGGGGCACCGGCGATCGGCATCGCGGGCGCCTTCGGGGTCGCCGTCGCCACCGCCGCGCACACCGGCCCGGCCGGGGTCGACCTGGCCGCCGTGCGCGCCGAGGCCGACCGGCTGGTGGCCGCGCGGCCGACCGCGGTGAACCTGGCCTGGGCGGTGCGCCGGGTGGTCGCGCTCGCCCCCGCGGGCGCCGACGCCGTGCTCGCCGAGGTGCTGGCCATGCTCGACGAGGACGCCGCCGTCAACCGCGCCGCCGCCACGCACGCCGCCGACCTGGTGCAGCGGCTGACCCCGGACCGCCCGCTTCGGCTGCTCACGCACTGCAATACCGGCCGGCTCGCGACCAGCGCCTTCGGCACGGCGTTCGGCGCGATCCGGGTGCTGGCCGAGCGCGGCGCCGTCACCGAGGTGCTGGTGGACGAGACCCGCCCGCTGCTGCAGGGCGCGCGGCTCACCACCTGGGAGCTGGCCGCCGCGGGCATCCCGCACCGGCTCCTCGTCGACTCCGCCGCGGCGTGGGCCATGGCGAACGGGCTGGTGGACGCGGTGCTGGTCGGTGCGGACCGGGTCGCCGCGGACGGCGCGGTGGCGAACAAGATCGGCACCTACGGGCTGGCGCTGGCCGCGCGGCACCACGGCATTCCCTTCGTGGTGGTCGCCCCGGAGTCGACGCGGGACTCGGCGACCGCGACCGGCGCGGAGATCGTGGTCGAGGAGCGCGCCGCCGAGGAGGTGACCGGGTTCGCCGGCACCGCGGCAGCGCCCGCCGGGACCGCCGCCTACAACCCGGCCTTCGACGTCACCCCGCCGGAGCTGGTGACCGCGGTGGTCACCGAGCGCGGAGTGGTCTCCGGCACGGTGCTCGGCGAGGGGTCAGGCGTGGTCGCCCCGTTCTCCGGCACGACCGCCGACCAGGCCCACCCTGCCACCGCGGTCGCCGACACCGTGCATGACGGCCGAGCCGGCCTGGACGCCGCGCTTCCCGGCACAGCACTCGCCGAGCGGGCCTGCGCGGCCGCCACCGTTTCCGGCCCCCTGCGCGACGAGCAAGCCCGCGCGGTCGCGGCGGTCTCGCGCGAGCTGCACGCGCGCGGCTGGATGCCGGGCACCGCGGGCAATATCTCGGTGCGCTCCGGCCCGAACGCGGTGATCACCGGGAGCGGCCTCGCCAAGGGCGAGCTGGGCCCGGCCGACATGGTCACCGTGCGCATCGCCGACGGCACCGCCATCGCAGGCACCCGGCGCCCGTCGGCCGAGACCGCCATCCACACCGCCGTCTACCGGACCACGGACGCGGGCGCCGTCGTGCACGTGCACTCCCCCGCCGCCACCGTCCTCGCCACCCGCTCCGGCCCCGGCCCGCTCTCGATCACCGGCTACGAGCTGATCAAGGGCCTCACCACCGGCACCACGCTCACGCTCCCGGTCTTCGCCAACCACGCCGACGTCGCCGCGATCGGCGCGGAGGTCGAGCACCACCTCCGCGAGAACCCCGGCGCCGCACCGGTTCTCGCCATCACCGCGCACGGGATCACCACCTGGGGCGCGGACCTCGCCCAGGCGCGGGACCGCGCGGAGTGCCTGGAGGCGCTCTGCGACCTGGTCGAGCGCACCGGCCGCACGCACCCCGTCGACCCACTCGAGATCGGATAGGACATGACCCTGCTCCAGGTGATGAGCGCCGACCGCCCGGACGAGGTCCGGGTGCGGACCACCGACCGCACGGCCATCGCGGCCGAGCTCGCCGCGCACGGCATCCACTTCGACAGCTGGCCCGCGCTGGACGGCGCCGCCGCCCGCCCCTCCGACGAGCTGCTCGCGGCCTACGCCGACCGGATCGCCGAGCTGGACCGGGCCGGGAAGTACCGGCACGTCGACGTGGCCAGGCTGCACCCGGACGACAGCGACCCGCAGTGGCCGGTGGTCGCCGCGGCCGCCCGCGCGAAGTTCCGCCCCGAGCACCGGCACGCCGAGGACGAGGTGCGCTTCTTCGCCGCGGGCCGCGGCTGCTTCTACCTGCACATCGAGGACGCGGTGCTGGCCGTTGTCTGCGAGGCGGGCGACCTGCTCGCGGTCCCGGCGGGCACCACGCACTGGTTCGACATGGGCGACCGCCCCGACTTCGTCGCGCTGCGCTTCTTCGAGGCCGAGGACGGCTGGGTCGGCGACTTCACCGGCGCGACGATCAGCGACGGCTTCCCCTCGCTCGACGAGCTGCTGACCGCCCGGTGACCACCGCCGTCGTCCTCGACATCGAGGGCACCACCAGCGCGACCGCGGCCGTGCAGGAGCGGCTCTACGGCTACACCCGGCGCGAGCTGCCGCACTGGATCGCCACCGACGCGGCGGCCCCGGTCCGTGCCGCGACCGCGGCGCTGGCCGAGCGCCAGGACGCCACCCCGGACGAGCTGGCCCGGATCCTGCTCGACTGGCTGGACACCGACGTCAAGGCCGAGCCGCTCAAGCTGGCCCAGGGGCTGATCTGCCACGCCGGGTTCCGGGCGGGCGCGCTGCACGGCGCCTTCTTCCCGGACGTCGCGCCCGCGCTGCGCGGCTGGCACGCGGCGGGGCTGCGGCTCGCGGTCTACTCCTCCGGCTCGGAGCGCAACCAGCGGGACTGGTTCGGCTTCGCCGAGGACGGCGAGCAGGCCTCGCTGATCTCCGTCTGGTTCGACCTGACCACGGCCGGGCCGAAGCGCGAGCCGGGCTCGTACCGCCGGATCGCGGCGGCGCTGGCGCTCGACCCCGGCGAGCTGCTCTTCCTCTCCGACCACCCGGACGAGCTGGACGCGGCGGTGGCCGCGGGCTGGCGGGCGGTCGGCGTGCACCGCGCGGGCGAGCCGAACGCCCCGCGGCCGCCGCACCGCTGGATCGCGGAGTTCGGCGAGCTCGAACTCGGCTGACTACCCGCTGTGCGCGCGCAGCGTCACCTGCCTGCCGGAGCGGTCGGTGGCGAAGATGCGGCGGGCGTGCAGCGCGACCGGGCTGGTCGACCACGGCGCCAGCGCGGTGGTGAACATGAGCTCGCACCAGGAGAGCGCGGGCACCTCGCCCGCCGCCAGGGTGGCGATCAGCGAGAGCTCGGTGTCCTGCTCCTGCCAGGCGGCGATCAGCCAGGCCGCGTCCAGCCTGCCGAGGAACTCGATGGCGTCCTCGGGCGGGCCGTGCGGGGTGTCCACCGCGAGGTGGACCACCGCGGCGATGGCGTGCCGCATCTTGGCGTCGAGCCCGACCGCGTCGTGCAGCAGCAGCGCCTCCAGGGCGGCCCGCAGCTCGACGCTCTCGTCGATGGGGTCGAAGGAATCCGGACGGTCGGCGGTGGCGTGGTACATGGTGGCAAGCCTTTCCTCTGGGGCCGTATGGAGTTGTCGGTGCAGGAGCCGGGCGGTGGAGGCCGGGTCGGCGGCGTCGTCGAGCGCCGCGGGTTCGCAGTCGCCGATGAGGTCGTCGAGGGTGCCGGTCCGCCAGTTCAGCCGCCCGTAGGCGTTGCACCAGTCGAGTGCGGGATTGTCGTCGGTGACGATCAGATCCAGCGCCAGCCCGGCCAGGGAGGCCGCGCAGGCCAGAGCCGTCGCGTCGAGGTCGGCGTCGATGACGCAGAGGTGCAGGGTGGCCTCGTCCAGCCCCGCGTCGGTGCGCGCCCGGCCCGCGAGCCAGACCGCGCGGGCCGCCGCGGCGGTCGCCGCGGCCTGCCGGTCACCGCGCGGGTGGTCCGGGTCGTCGGCCGCGAACGGCCCGTACCACAGCGCGTTCCCCTCCTCCCCGCACACCGCGAAGGTGCCGGAGCTGCCGTCACCGGCCGCGGCCAGTGAGATATGCGGTACCGAATCGAAACGCTGCGCCATTCCGGCTCACTTCCCCGCGGTCCCCGATTCCGGTCCGGTTCGAAAGAACCACTGGATCCCTGCTCCGGAATACGTCTCGCCCACTCGAGCTGAATTGTCTCGGAGTCAGGTCTACCGAGGCGGACAGGCAGATGTCCACGAATCGCCGTTGTTCCGGCAAACCCCTTGTTGTACATACACCCGGCAGTGACACACCGGATTCCGCTGAACCCCAGGCGGAATCGATCGTGGTCGGGCAAAATCTCGGCATTCGCTACGAAGCAGGCACCGCGAAGCACTCGCTCGTACGAATCGGGCCGCCGCCGCCTCCGGCGAGACGCTCTGGCTAACTTCCAGTTAATCGAAATCGCCGGTTTGCCCGGCCATCTCAGCGCACCCGCATGCCGAGGTAGTACTGCACGAAGCCCGGGTAGGGGCCCGCATCGAGCAGGAAGGTCTGCACCGCGATGTGCTGCGGCACCCCGGTGCGCGGGTCGCGCAGGTACATGGCCAGCCGCTCGCGCCCGTACGAGGCGCCGCCGCGCTCCCACAACCTGCGGAACTCGGGGAATTCGGCCAGCTCCGCGAGAAAACCGACCGCCCATTCCGATTCGGCGTAGCGGCCGATCGCCGCGCGCAGCGACTGCACCGCGAGCAGGGCCTCGTCCTCCCACTCCAGCACCACGCGCGCCGCCGCCGGGTCGGCGAAGTACCAGCGCAGCACGTTGCCCGTCGCCTCGAGCCCGGGAAACGCCGCGCGGTACGCCTCGTTGCAGGCCAGCACATTCCAGCGAATGTCCAGATAGGCGGCGAGATTGGGCTCCTGCATGGCCAGCGTGCGGTGCATGTCGCGGGTGATCGCGGCGCGCAGCGTGGCGGGCTCGGGCAGCTCGACGTGGTCCAGCCCGGCCAGCTCCAGCAGGTGCCTGCGCTCGTCGTCGCCGAGCGTGGAGATCCGGTCGAGGTAGTCGATCAGGGCCGCGATCACCGGGCGGGTCGGGCGGTCCCGATCACCGTTCTCCAGGTGCGTGATGTAGCTGGCGCTCACCCCCGCCGCGAAGGCCAGCTTCTCCCTGGAGATCCGGCGGCTGTCCCGCAACTCCCGGAGCAGCCCCCCCAGTGTCGGCAGCCGCAGCTGCCCCTCCGCACCCGACCCGGGTGTCTTGCGTGCCACAGCAACCCCGCTCCCGACTCACATCCGACGCAGTACCGTAGTTGATCACAGGCGGCCCGGCTTTCCGGTGGCAAACCGAAGGGGCGCGGCGGTGCGAGACATTTCCCACAGCGCGTGCCATATCGGCGGCCCACCCCGTCGAGCACGCTGAGCCGATATTAAACGACGAATTACCGGGGAAATGACCCCGCGCCGCGCGGCGGAGTGAAGTGGGGACCTTCGGCCCTGCCGATCGTCCCTGCCCGGCGGCGCGGCCTCAGCCGCTGCGCAGGCCGAGGAAGAACCGGATCCAGCCGGGGTGCACGCCGGAGTCCACCTCGTAGACCTGGAACTCCAGCTCGCGGGGCGCCGCGGCGGCGTGGAAGCGCAGCCGCGGCAGGTCGCCGCCGTAGGAGATGGCACCGGTGCTCCACAGCCTGCGGAACTCCTGGTACCGGCTCAGCTCGGCCAGCAGCGCGCCCGCCCACGCCGCCTCGCCGGGCCTGCCGATCCGGCCGCGCAGGTTGGCGACGCTGAGCGCGGTGACCCGGTCCCAGTCCGGCAGCGCCCGCCTGGCCTGCGGGTCGCCGAACATCCAGTGCAGCATGTTCCCGCCCTCGGCCAGGCCGGGGCAGAGCGCCGCGGCGGGCCCGTTCACCGCGAGCAGGTTCCAGCGCGCGTCGAAGAAGCCCGCCGGGTTCGGCTCGTGCAGGCTCAGGCCGCGGCGCATGGCGGGGCCGATCCCGGCGCGCAGCTCGTCGACGGTGGGCACCTCGGTGACGGCCAGCCCGGCCAGCTCGAACAGGTGCCTGCGGTCGTCGGCGGGCAGCCTGCCCACCCGGTCCAGGTAGCGGAGCAGCGCGTCGACCACCGAGCGGGTGGGGTGCTCGCGCTCGCCGCTCTCCAGGTGCGCGATGTAGCTGGCGCTCACCCCGGCGGCGAAGGCCAGTTTCTCGCGGGAGACGCCGCGATCGTCCCGGATCCGGCGCAGCGTCCCCCCGAAGGTCGGGGGCGCCACGTCGAGGCGATCGCGAGCTTCCAGCACACCATCCGGCACGGCACACCACTCCCTGCGCTGTCGTACACCGCGAACCGGCGGACCTCATCGACGCGTCGGCCGCGGTGTGTGGGCCGATCCTGTGTTGCCCCATGCTCAGCGATCAGCGCGGAAACAGCGCGCGGAGCCACGAAACTTTATCGATTCTTTACCTTCGGCCCGGCCGCCCGCCGTGTAAACAAATGTAAAGCGCCGGAGAACCGGCGGTTTCCGAACCTTCACCGCGGCCCGTTCCACCAGCCGTCGACCGGCACGGCGTGACCGCGGTGTTGCGGCCGCCTCACACCTCACCCCGGCCCGAAGCAGGGTGTGAGACAACCGTTTTGACCTGCGACGATGCCTCCTTACCCTCGGGTGGTGGCCGATACGCGAGAAACGCAGGATCCGGGTGACGCGCTGCTCCGGCTCGGGCGCTACTTCCGGCGCGACGAGACCTCGGACGATCTGCGCAGCGTGCACCGGGTGGGCGGGCGCTCGGCCGACGAGTTCTACCGCGACCGCTGGTCGCACGACAAGGTGGTGCGCTCGACGCACGGGGTGAACTGCACCGGCTCGTGCTCCTGGAAGATCTACGTCAAGGACGGCGTGATCACCTGGGAGTCGCAGCAGACCGACTACCCCTCGGTCGGCGCGGACAAGCCGGAGTACGAGCCGCGCGGCTGCCCGCGCGGCGCCTCCTTCTCCTGGTACACCTACTCCCCCGCCCGGGTGCGCTACCCGTACGTGCGCGGGGTGCTGCTCAAGCTGTACCGGGAGGCCAAGGAGCGGCTCAAGGATCCCGTGCTGGCCTGGGCCGATGTGGTCGAGGACCCGGAGAAGGCGAAGCGGTACAAGGCCGCGCGCGGCAAGGGCGGGTTCGTCCGGGCCGAGTGGTGGGAGGCGGCGGAGATCGCGGCCGCGGCGCACGTGCACACGGTGAAGGAGTACGGGCCGGACCGGGTGGCCGGGTTCTCCCCGATCCCGGCCATGTCCATGGTCAGCCACGCCGCGGGGGCCAGGTTCATCTCGCTGCTCGGCGGCTCCATGCTCTCCTTCTACGACTGGTACGCCGACCTCCCGGTGGCATCGCCGCAGGTCTTCGGCGACCAGACCGACGTGCCGGAGTCGGCGGACTGGTTCGACGCGAGCTACCTGATCATGTGGGGCTCGAACGTCCCGGTGACCAGGACCCCGGACGCGCACTACATGACCGAGGCGCGCTACCGCGGCCAGAAGGTCATCGTGGTCTCGCCGGACTACGCCGACAACACCAAGTTCGCCGACGAGTGGGTCCCCGCCCGCCCCGGCACCGACGCCGCGCTCGCCATGTCCATGGGCCACGTCATCCTGCGCGAGTTCTTCGCCGAGCGGCGCACCGAGCGGTTCCACGAGTACGTCACCAAGTACACCGACCTGCCGTACCTGGTCTGCCTGGACGGCGAGCTCCCCGGCAAGTTCCTCACCGCCGCCGACCTGGGCGAATCCGGCGAGGGCGCCGCGCACAAGCCGGTCCTGCTCGACGAGGGCGGCGCGGCGGTCGTGCCCAACGGCGCGCTCGGCCACCGCTTCAACGCCGCCGACGCGGGCCACTGGAACCTGGACCTCGGCGACACCCGCCCGCTGCTCACCCTGCTCGGCGGCGAGCCCGCCACCGTGCGGCTGCCGCGCTTCGACGCCGACTCCCCCGAGGTGCTGCTGCGCGGGGTGCCGACCCGCGAGATCGCGGGCAAACGGGTGACCACCGTCTTCGACCTGCTGCTCGCGCAGTACGGGGTCGGCCGCGACGGCCTGCCCGGCGACTGGCCGACCGGCTACGACGACGCCGAGCGGCCGTACACCCCGGCCTGGCAGGAGCGGATCACCGGCGTCCCGGCGGTGCAGGCGGAGCGGATCGCGCGCGAGTTCGCCGACAATGCCGAGCGCTCCGGCGGGCGCTCCATGATCCTCATGGGCGCTGGCACCAACCACTGGTTCCACTCCGACCAGATCTACCGCTCGTTCTTCACCCTGACCCTGCTCACCGGCTGCCAGGGCGTGAACGGCGGCGGCTGGGCGCACTACGTCGGGCAGGAGAAGTGCCGCCCGGTGACCGGCTGGTCCACGCTGGCCTTCGGGCTGGACTGGCAGCGCCCGCCGCGGCAGATGCAGGGCACCGTCTTCTGGTACCTGAGCAACGACCAGTGGCGCTACGACCCCTTCACCGCCGAGTCCTTCGCCTCCCCGCTCGGCACCGGCCGCTTCGCCGGGCGCACCGCCGCGGACAATATCGCGCTCGCCACCCGGCTCGGCTGGATGCCGAGCTACCCCACCTTCGACCGCAACCCGCTCGACCTCGCCGACCAGGCCGCCGAGGCGGGCAAGCCGGCGGCCGAATACATCGTGGACGAGCTGAAGGCGGAGAACCTCCGCTTCGCCTGCGAGGACCCGGACGCCCCGGAGAACTTCCCGCGCTGCCTGACGGTGTGGCGGGCGAACCTGCTCGGCTCCTCCGGCAAGGGCAACGAGTACTTCCACCGGCACCTGCTCGGCACCGACTCCAATCTGCAGACCGACGACACCCCGGGCGTCCGCCCGCAGGAGCTGGTCTGGCGCGACGAGGCCGCCACCGGCAAGCTCGACCTGCTGCTCTCGCTCGACTTCCGGATGACCAGCACCACGCTCTTCAGCGATATCGTGCTGCCCGCCGCCACCTGGTACGAGAAGCACGACCTCTCCTCCACCGACATGCACCCCTTCGTGCACGCCTTCTCCCCGGCCATCTCGCCGCCGTGGGAGGCGAAGACCGACTTCGAGGCGTTCCACCGGATCGCGCGCGGCTTCTCCTGGCTCGCGGAGAAGCACCTCGGGGTGCGCAAGGACATCGTCGCCGTCCCGCTGCAGCACGACTCCCCGGACGCGCTCGCCCAGGCGGGCGGGAAGGTGCTGGACTGGAAGGCGGGCGAGTGCGAGCCGATCCCCGGCCGCACCATGCCCAAGCTGGTCGAGGTCGAACGCGACTACCCGCGGCTGGCGGAAAAGATGGCGGCGCTCGGCCCGCTGGTGGAGACGCTCGGCACCACCACCAAGGGCGTCACCACCTACCCCGAGCCGGAGGTCCGCTACCTGGCCGGGACCAATGGCACCATCGTCTCCGGGATCGCGCAGGGCAGGCCGTCGCTGGCCAAGGACACGCACGCCGCCGAGGCGATCCTGGCGCTCTCCGGCACCACCAACGGCAGGCTGGCGGTGGAGGGGTTCGAGGCGCTGGAGCGGCGCACCGGCACCGAGCTCGCCGACCTGGCCCGCGAGCACGAAGGCAAGCGGATCACCTTCGCCGACACCCAGGCGCGCCCGGTCCCGGTGATCACCTCCCCGGAGTGGTCCGGCAGCGAGACCGGCGGCCGCCGCTACTCCCCGTTCACCATCAATACCGAGCGGCTCAAGCCCTGGCACACGCTCACCGGCCGCCAGCACTTCTACCTCGACCACGACTGGATGATCGAGCTCGGCGAGCAGCTGCCGGTCTTCCGGCCGCCGCTGGACATGTCCGCGCTGTTCGCCGAGCCCGGCATCGGCAGCGTCACCGAGCGCGGCGTCACCGTGCGCTACCTGACCCCGCACTCCAAGTGGTCCATCCACTCCGCCTACCAGGACAACCTGCACATGCTCACGCTGAGCCGGGGCGGGCAGTCGATCTGGATGTCGGAGAAGGACGCCGCCAAGATCGGGGTGGCGGACAACGACTGGATCGAGGCGGTGAACCGCAACGGCGTCGTGGTGGCGCGCGCCATCGTCAGCCACCGGATGCCGGAGGGCACCGTCTTCATGTACCACGCGCAGGACCGCGCGGTGGACGTCCCGCGGATCGAGGGCACCGGCGCCGCCGACTTCAAGGGCAAGGGCAAGCGCGGCGGCATCCACAATGCGCTCACCCGCATCATGATCAAGCCCTCGCACCTCATCGGCGGGTACGCGCAGCAGTCCTTCGCGCTGAACTACCACGGCCCCACCGGAAATCAGCGCGACGAGGTCACCACGATTCGCCGCCGCTCGCAGGAAGTCGAGTACTGATATGCGTGTCATGGCCCAGCTCGCCATGGTGATGAACCTGGACAAGTGCATCGGCTGCCACACCTGCAGCGTCACCTGCAAGCAGGCGTGGACCAACCGCGGCGGCACCGAGTACGTCTGGTTCAACAATGTGGAGACCCGCCCCGGCCAGGGGTACCCGCGGCAGTACCAGGACCAGGAGCGGTGGAAGGGCGGGTGGACGCTCAACAAGCGCGGCAAGCTCACCCTGAAATCCGGCTCCCGGCTCAAGCGGTTGCTGAACATCTTCGCCAACCCGGAGCTGCCCACCGTCGCGGACTACTACGAGCCGTGGAGCTACGACTACGACAACCTGCTCTCCTCGCCGCCGTCGGACACCGTGCCGGTGGCCCGGCCGAAGTCGCTCATCACCGGCGAGGACACCCAGGTCACCTGGGGCGCGAACTGGGACGACGACCTCGGCTCCGGGCCCGAGCAGGTGGGCCGCGACCCGCTGCTCGGCAAGCTCTCCGAGCAGGTCAAGCTGGAGTTCGAGCAGACCTTCATGTTCTACCTGCCGCGCATCTGCGAGCACTGCCTGAACCCGTCCTGCGCGGCCTCCTGCCCCTCCGGCGCCATCTACAAGCGCGCCGAGGACGGCATCGTGCTGGTCGACCAGGACAAGTGCCGCGGCTGGCGGCAGTGCGTCACCGGCTGCCCGTACAAGAAGATCTACTTCAACCACAAGACCGGCAAGGCCGAGAAGTGCACCTTCTGCTACCCGCGGGTGGAGGTCGGGATTCCGACGGTGTGCTCGGAGACCTGTGTCGGGCGGCTGCGCTACATCGGCGTCATGCTCTACGACGCGGACAAGGTGGCGGAGGCGGCGGCGGTGACGGAGGTCGCCGACCTCTACCCGTCGCAGCTCGGGGTGTTCCTCAACCCGCACGACCCGCGGGTGATCGCCGAGGCCGAGCGGGCCGGGATCTCGCCGGAATGGATTCAGGCAGCGCAGGATTCGCCGGTCTACAAGCTCATCGTGGACTACCAGATCGCGCTGCCGCTGCATCCGGAGTACCGGACCATGCCGATGGTCTGGTACGTGCCGCCGCTCTCGCCCGTTGTCGACGTGCTGAGCGAGACCGGGCACGACGGTGAGGATGCCGGGAATCTGTTCGGCGCCATCGATGCGCTGCGAATTCCGGTGGAGTACCTGGCCGAGCTGTTCACCGCCGGGGAGGTCGGGCCGGTGCGGGCAGCCTTGCAGCGGTTGGCCGGGATGCGTTCGTTCATGCGCTCGGTGAACCTGGGTCAGGAGCCGGATCTGACCATCGCGCCGTCCATTCGGCTGGAGCCGGAGGAGATCGAGGCCATGTATCGGCTGCTCGCCATTGCCAAGTACGAGCACCGGTACGTGATTCCCAGCGGGGCCGGGTCCGAGGCGCATCAGCTGGATTCGCTGGCGACCGGGTGCAGTCTGGATGTGGACGGCGGGCCGGGGATGACGGCGCTGGATCAGATGGTGGAGAAGTTCCACCTGGCGGATACGAATTCCGCTGCGCCGGAGTCGAAATCGGGGCGTATCAATCTGCTGGACTGGGACGGGCGCAGTACGCAGGGGCTGGTGCCCGTCGGGGGCGGCAACGCGGACTCGGCGGGCGAGAACGGTTCGGCGAGCGGGAACGGCTCCGCGACGGGTACGAGTGCGCGGCGTGGCAACGGCGCCGCGCCGGCGGGTGGCAACGGCGCCACCCGGCCCGGCGGCGCCTCGACCGACGAGGCGGCCGTGCGATGAGCCTGCTCAAACTGCGCCGCCGCCCGGAGCCCGCGGTCGCGCTGCCCGAGCCGGACCGGCTGCTGGTCTGGCGCCTCGCCGCACTGCTCCTCGACTACCCGAGCCGGGAGACGCTCGACCTGCTCGACACCGTGTCGTCCGCCGTCGAGCGGCTCCCCGCACCGATCGGCCCGTCGCTGGCCGAGTTCATCGGCTACCTGCGCGGCACCGACGAGATCTCGCTCGCCGCGACCTACGTCGAAACCTTCGACCTGCGCAAACGCGCCAGCCTGCACCTCACCTTCTACGCCTACGGCGACACCCGCAAGCGCGGCATGGCGCTGCTCCGCTTCAAGCACGCCTACCAGCACGCCGGGGTCGAACTCGACGACCGCGAACTCCCCGACCACCTCCCGGTCCTGCTGGAATTCGCCGCCACCGTCGACCTCGTCGGCGGCGAACGCCTGCTCGGCGAGCACCTCCCGGTGATCGAACTCCTCCGCCTCTCGCTCGCCGACACCGGCTCCCCCTACGCCGCCGTCCTCGCCGCGGTGACCGCCACGCTCCCGCCGCTCACCACCGCCGACCGCAGGCGGATCGCCGAACTCGCCGCCCAGGGTCCGCCCGACGAGGACGTCGGCCTGGAGCCGTTCGCCATGGACCCCAGCCTGTTCACCGCCTCCGGAGGGGAAGGCCGCCGATGAGCACCATCGTCTGGATGACGCTGCCCTACATCGCCTTCACGTCATTCCTGCTCGGCCACGTCTGGCGCTACCGCACCGACCAGTTCGGCTGGACCACCCGCTCCTCCCAGCTGCACGAGAGCCGCCTGCTCCGCCTCGGCTCCCCGCTCTTCCACTTCGGCATGCTCGGCGTCTTCGGCGGCCACGTCCTCGGCGTCCTCATCCCCCAGTCCTGGACCGACGCCATCGGCATCTCGCACCACACGTACCACGTGGTCGCCGTGGGCGCGGGGTCCGTCGCCGGCTTCGCCGTGATCGCGGGCATCGGCATCCTGCTCTACCGCCGCTTCACCGTCCCCGCCGTGCGCCGAGCGACCACCCGCTCCGACAAGATCATGTACTTCCTGCTGGCAGGCGCCCTGATCACCGGCCTGCTCAACACCGTCGGCAGCAACCTGCTCTGGGGCACCTACAACTATCGCGAAACCGTCTCCCCCTGGTTCCGCAGTCTCTTCACCGTCGACCCCCAGCCGGAGTTGATGGTCGGGGTGCCGTGGACCTTCCAAGCCCACGGCCTGTTCGTCCTGGTCCTGGTCGCCATCTGGCCCTACACCCGGCTGGTGCACATGTTCAGTGCACCGATCGGGTACCTCACGCGGCCGTACATCGTGTACCGCAGCAAGGAGACGAACGCCGCCGATACGCGGCGCTACGCGCGGGCGTGGGAAACCTCAATGCTTCCGCCCGGCAGGTGATTTCGCCCTCCCCGCGCACCGGACTACGGTCGTCGCGTGCCGCGACCAAGGTCCTCCGCCCTCGCCCGCTGGAAGTCCGAACGCTGCGGTGTGCTCAACAGCCTCGAGGCCGTGCATACCGCAGCGACCGGCGGGCGCCCCGGCCGCTGGAACGCGACCAAGCACCTGAACCTCGCGCTCTTCGTGAGTCTCGCGGCCGAGTTCCAGGGCTACTGCCGCGACCTGCACGACGACGCTGCGATCGTGCTGGCAGGAAGCCTCGCGCCAGGGAACGACCAGCAGATCCCGGTCGTCCTGAACGCACTGGTCCGGGAACGCAGACTCGACCGCGGTAACGCCTCCCCAGCGGCGCTCGGCAGCGACTTCGCGGTCCTCGGCCTCACCCTCTGGCCCACGATCCATGCCACCTACCCGACTCGGGGCAAGCAGTGGAACTCGACGCTGACCGCGCTGAACGAGGTCCGCAATGCGGTCGCGCACAGCGATGGCGCCAAACTGCGCGAAGCACGCCGCAGCCATCCACTACACCTGGGTACATTCCGGCGGTGGCGACGCTCGCTCGACGGTGCGGCCGCTGGCCTCGACCGGGTCGTCGGTGCACACTTGGTGGACCTGACGGGAACGAACTGGGACGAGGAGGGCGGGCATGCTTGAGCGGAAGCGGAGGTCGCTGCACCCGGGCGACCGGATCCGAGTGCGCTTCGGGCGGCGTCTCGTCGATGGAACCGTCACCAGCGTGCGGAACGGGCACGCGCACGTCTCGCTCGATATCGAGGGCACGGACGGCCCGGTCGGCGGGTTCTACCCCGAGAGTTCGCTGCTTCCGGCCTGAGCGGATGAGGCTGCCGCCGCGGGCAGGCACGGTGTGCTGATCAGCGGCTCTCGGCGCGCAGGAACCTCCCGGTGCGGACGGTGCCGAGGCGCTCGGCGGCAGCGCCGTCCCCGAAGACGAACTCACCGTTGACCAGGACGGCGTCGATGGCCCGGTCGTTGCGGTTGACCATGCGGGAGAGCCCGTCGTAAGCGGGGATGGCGGCTTCGGCGTAGTCGTCCAGGGACGAATCCAGCCCGGCCGGGTCGAGGACGACGAGGTCGGCGCGGTCGCCGAGGCGGAGATGACCGGCGTCGAGCCCGTACCAGTCGGCGAGCTCGCCGGTGAGGCGGTGGACCGCGTGCTCGATGGTCATGAACGGCTTGCGGGCCTGGTGGACGCGGCGGAGGAAGCGGAGGCCGAAGTTGTAGAAGGCCATGTTGCGCAGGTGGGCCCCGGCGTCGGAGAAGCCGAGCTGGACGCCGGGGTCGACGGCGATCCGGTTCAGCACGTCTTCGCGGTGGTTGGAGATGGTGGTGCGCCAGCGCAGTTTGCGGCCGTGCTCGACCACGAGGTCGAGGTAGGCGTCGACCGGGTGCAGGCCGCCGCGGTCGACGCCGACCTGGCCGAAGGTCTTGCCGATCACCGCGGAGTCGGGGCAGTCCACGATCTCGGCGTCGAAGAAGTCGCGGTGCCAGACGCGCGGCCCGAACTTGCTGTCGTAGTCGGCCCGAAAGCGGCGGCGGTACTCCGCGTCCTGGAGCATGCTGCGCTGCTCCTCGATCCGGTCGGCGAGGTGCAGTGCGGCGGCGCCGGAGCCGAACTCCTCGAAGATCACCAGGTCGATGCCGTCGGCGTAGACCTCGAAGGGCACGGGAAGGTGCTGGAAGCGGAGGTTGCCGCCCAACCCGTTGAAGAGCCGGGCGAGCAGCGGGAAGACGCGGATGATGAACGGGATGGCCTTCAGGTCCGCGGCGGCGAGCAGGCTGACCGGCATCGGTTTGCGGAAGAGGCCGACGGTGCTGGCGGCCATGGTGACCAGGCTGTGTGGGCGGGCTACGTCCGGCCCGCCCTGGAGTGCGCGGCCGTAGCGGCGGAGCACGGAGTTCAGCCGGTGGCGTTCGCGGCTGCGGGCGTAGGTCGACGGCAGGGTGCGGGAGCGGCAGGTATCGCCGTCGAGCTTGTCGAATTCGAGCTGCTGCGAGGACATGCCGACGAACCCGGCCTCCAGCGCGGCGACCAGCCGGCGCTCCATCTCGCCGAGTTCGGTGGCAGAGGGGCGGAAGGAACGGTCGGTGGCGCGGTCGAGGCCGAGTACGTCCGCCCTGATGTCGGAGTGGCCGATGAAGGCGGCGATGTTCGGGCCGAGCGGGAGTGCGTCCAGGTAGGCGGCGTACTCGCCGGCGTCGCGCCACACCTGGTGCTTCTCGACGCCGTCGACGACGTGCTTGCGCGGGATCGCCTCGACGCGGGCGAAGAGGTCGGCGGCGGTGGTGGCGTCGACGTGCACGGTGGAGAGCGAGCAGGAGCCGAGCAGCACGGTGGTGACGCCGTGCCGCACCGACTCGGCGAGCGCGGGCTGCTGCAGCACCTCGATGTCGTAGTGGGTGTGCACGTCGAGCATGCCGGGCAGCACCCAGCGGCCCTCGGCGTCGATCACCCGCGGGCAGCCGGTCTCGTCCAGCGGGACGGTGGAGACGGTGGCGACCCGGCCGTCCACGATGCCGAGGTGCCGGACGGCGGAGGGCGCGCCGGTGCCGTCGAACCAGCGGCCGCCCTTGACGATGGTGTCGTACACGATGGTCTCCTCTCTACAGCGATAGGTCGCGCCGGACGACTTTCCCGGTCGCGTTGCGCGGCAGTGCTTCCGGGGTCAGCCGCCAGTGCGCGGGGATCTTGAAGTAGGCGAGCCGGGCCGCGGCGAACTCGCGCAGTTCGTCCTCGGTCACCGGCGAGGTGGTCACCACCAGCGCCGCCACCGCCTGGCCGAGGTCCGGGTCCGCGACGCCGAAGACCGCGGACTCGGCGACCGCGGGGTGCTCGTCCAGGACGTTCTCGATCTCGGTCGGGTAGACGTTCTCGCCGCCGCGCAGGATGAGGTCGCTGCGCCGACCCACGAGGTAGAGCCGCCCGTCCCGGAGCAGGCCGAAGTCGCCGGTGCGCAGCCAGCGCTCGCCGTCGAGCGCGGCGGCGGTGGCCGGCGGGTCGTTCCAGTAGCCGAGCATGACATACGGGCTGCGCACGCAGATCTCGCCCTCGGTGCCCTCGGGCAGGTCGTTGCCCTCGGGGTCGCGGATGGCGACGCTGACGCCGATGATCGGGCCGCCCACCGTCTCCGGGAAGGCCGCCAGCTCGGGCGGCGTGGCCAGGGTGGCGGCGGTGCCCGCCTCGGTGAGGCCGTAGCTGGTGGCCAGCTGCACCGGCAGCGCCTCCCGCAGCCGCTGGTGCAGCGCGGGCGAGGAGGGGGCGGTGTTCAGCGAGAAGGCGCTGAGCGAGCTCAGGTCGTACTCGGCGAGGTCCTGCTCCAGCAGCCGGATGGCCATGGTCGGGACCGCGCCCCAGTGCGTGACCCGCTCGCGTTCGATGAGCCGCAGTACCCGACTCGCGTCGAACTTGCTCTCCGGGAAGATGACCGCGGCGCCGGTCGCGATCCGCGGTACCACCAGGTTGTGCAGGCTCGCGATGTGGAAGAGCGGCGAGCTGAGCAGCCAACGCTTGGCGCTCGGCCGGTCGGGGTCGAAGGCGACCCCGGCGAAGGTGTCAGCCATGGCCTCGGTGAAGCGGTGGTACTCGGTGACGGCGAGCAGGTTGCGGTGCGTGTGCACCACGCCCTTGGGCCTGCCGCTGGTGCCGCTGGTGTAGAGGATGACGGCCGGATCGTCCTCGGCCACCTCGGTCTCCGGGGTGTTGCCCGCGAACTCGGTGAACAGCGCGGGGAGGTCGTCTTCGACGGTGAGCACGGGGATGTCGGTGCCGGTGATCTTCTCGGCGCGCGCGGCGTCGGCGATCACCACCGTCGGGGTGGAGTGGCCGAGCGCGTAGTCGATCTCGCGCGGCGCCCACCAGGCGTTGTACCCGACCGCGATGGCGCCGAGGCTCTGCGCGGCCCAGAAGGCGATGACCCACTCCGGGGAGTTGGCGGCCAGGATGGCGACCCGGTCGCCCTTGCCGACGCCGTAGCGCGCCGCCAGCCCGGCGGCCAGCGCGCCCGCGGCGTCGGCGTGCTCGGTGTAGGTCCAGCGCCGCTCGGCGGTGACCAGGTAGTCGCGGTCGCCCCAGGCCCTGGAGTCGGTGAGCGCGATGCCGAGTGAGCGGCGGCGATTCACGAATACGGGAAGCTCGGTGCCGAGCACCGGCTCGACGGTGAGCGCGAACGGGCCGCCGGGGCCGGCGAGCTGCGCCGCCACCTGCGCGGCGAGCTGCCGCGGATCTGCCGCCATCGTCATCGGGACACTCTCCTGCCTCAGGGAATCAGTACCGCGCGGCCGCGGATCTGCCGCCTTGGTCATCGGGACACCCACCGCCTCAGGGGACCAGCACCGCGCGGCCGCGGATTTCACCGCGCGCCAGCCGATCGAACGCGGTGCGGCCGTCGGCCAGCTCGAACCGCTCCACCGCCACCGAGAGCCGCCCGGCCCGCGCCAGCGCGACCGAGTCGATGAGGTCGGATTTGGTGCCGCCGTACGACTTGCGCACCGAGGCACCCCACGGCCAGCCGGGCCCGCCGGACGGCCCCGCGGTGAGCTCCGGCGCGCCGCCGCCGAGCCCGACCATGCGGTAGGCGCCGTTCGGCGCGACCGCCTGCACCGCGAGCGCGGCGGTGGCGTCGGTGCCGACGAAGTCGAAGACCGCCTCGGCGCCGCGGCCGTCGGTCAGCGCCAGGATCTCGGCGGCGGTCTCGGGGCCGCCGATCAGCCCGACGTCGGCGCCGCACTCGGCGGCCAGCTCCAGCTTGTCCCGGCCGACATCCACCGCGATCACCCGCACCGCGTCGACGGTCTTCAGGATCTGCACCGCGACGTGCCCGAGCCCGCCGATCCCGATGGTCACCGCGGTGGCGCCCGGGTACAGCTGCTCGCGGGCGCCGCGGATGGCGTGGTACGAGGTGAGCGCGGCGTCGGCGAGCGGCGCGGCGTCGGCGAAGTCGAGGTCGCCGATCGGCACGAACGAACTCGCCGGAACCTTGATGTACTCGGCCATCCCGCCGTCCGGGCCGAGCCCGGGGCAGGGCGGCATGGCGGTGCGGCCCGCGGCACGGCAGACGTTCTCGTTGCCGCTCACACACTCCCGGCAGACCCCGCAGGACCAGCACAGGTAGATCAGGCCGCGCTCACCCTCGGCGATGCCGGTGACCGCGCTGCCGACGGCCGCGACCGTGCCCGCGACCTCGTGGCCGAGGGTCAGCGGGTCGGGCAGCGGGAACTCGAGCTCCAGCACGTAGAGGTCGGAGTGGCAGATGCCGACCGCGCCCACCCGGACCAGCAGCTCGGTGGGGCCCGGCTCCGGGATCGGCACCTCGCGCAACTCCAGGGTGCCCGGCCCGGTGAGCTGCAGCGCCCGCATCGTCGAGGTATCGCCCACCACACGCTCCTGTCCGCGCCGGGCCCGACGTGACCTGGCACACAGGACGCTAGCAGTCGCTGGACACCGGGTCCAGTGAACGACGGAATGTCTATGATCGGACGATGCCCGCCTCCACCGAACCGCGGCGCACCCTGCGCGACGAGCAGAAGTTACGCACCAGGGAGCGCATCCTGGAGGCGGCGGGCGCGCTCTTCGTGCAGCGCGGCTACGGCGCCGTGCGGGTGGACGACGTGGCGGCCGCCGTCGGGTGCAGCCGCGCCACCTTCTACCTGCACTTCACCGGCAAGATGGAGGTGCTGCGCGAACTCGGCGAGCGCACCGCGCTACCGAACGCGCTGGCCTTCTGCGAGGACCTGGACCGGGTGCTGGAGACCGGCTCGCGCGCCGAGTTCGAGGACTGGATGCGCCGCGCCATCGACTGGTTCGAGCAGCACCGCGACCTGCTCTCCGCCTGGGACGAGGCGACGGCGCTCGAGCCGGAGTTCCGCGACCTCATGCGGGCCGGTTTCGCCGCGCTCCCCGAGTCCATGACGGCCTACCTGGCGCGCTGGCCCGCCGAGCGCCGCGACGAGGCCAGGCTGCGGGTGGAGATGCTGGTCGCGCAGCTGGAGCGGTTCTTCACCCGGTGGGCGCTGCTCGGCACCATCGACGTCACCGCGGACCGGGCGGCCGCGGTGCTCGCCGACATCTGGTTCCCGGCGCTGCAGACGCCCTGATCAGCCCTGGTCGTGCGCGGCGCGCAGGGCGGCGATATCGATCTTCGACATGGTGCGCAGCGCGGTGGCGACCGCACCGGCGCGGGCCGGGTCGGGCGAGCCCATGAGCTGCGGCAGCTCGTCCGGGACGACCTGCCAGGAGAGCCCGAAGCGGTCGGTGAGCCAGCCGCACGGACCGGGGGTGCCGCCGTCCGCGGTGAGCGCTGCCCAGAGCCGGTCGACCTCGGCCTGGCCGTGCACCGTGAGCTGCAGTGAGGCGGCGTCGGAGAGCGGGTGGCCCGGCCCGCCGTTCATCAGCGTGACGGCGTGGCCGTCGAGGTCGAGGGCGACGATGAAGGCGCGGCCGTCCGGGCCGGGGGTGGTGTCGACGATCGTCGAGTTCGGGATGGCGGCGGTGTAGAGCGCGGCGGCCTCGTCGGCGCCGGACTCGAGCCAGAGGAAGGTGGTGACGGTCATGGTGTCGCTCCTCGATCGTGAGTTGCTGTCACCCTTCAGTCGTAGCTGGTCTCCGGTTCTCGACACATCCGGCAGATCTTTTTCGCGGCCCGGTCAGCGGGCGTGGGCCAGCTCCCTGACCCCCGCGTGGTAGCGGGAGAGCAGCAGCCGGACGACGGCCGGGTGCACGCCGATGGGCTCGGCGACGGCATCCGCGCCCGCCTCGTGCAGCCGCTGGTGGAACAGCCCGTGCGCCAGCAGGTAGGAGGCGATGACGACCCGCTCGGCGCCCGCGGCGCGCAGCTCGGCGACGACCTCGGGCACCCGGGGCGTCCCGGTGGCGACGTAGGCGATCCGCACCGGAACCCGCAGCTGCTCGGCGAGCAGCCCGGCCGCCCGCCGCACGTCGGAGCGGGCCCTGGCATCCGACGACCCCGCCGCGGCCAGTACCACCGCGTCCCCGCGCCGCCACCCGGCCGCGCGCAGCCGCAGCACCATCACCCTGGCCAGCGCGGCGTCCGGGCCCATGGCGGGCGTCACGGTGACGGCACCGTGCCCGCTCTCCGCCACCTCGCGCGGCACGTCCTGGTAGACGTGGTACCCCGAGGCCAGGAAGGCCGGGACCAGCACCGCGGCCTCGGCCTCCAGGTCGCGCAGCACCTCGGCGGGCGAGGGGCCGAGCACGTCGACGAAGGCGGTGCGCACCCGCGGCGCCCCCGGCTCGGCGGCGACCGCCTCGGCCAGCGCCGCGATCATCTGCACTCCCCTGGTGCTGCGCGTGCCGTGCGCCACCAGCACCAGCGCGGGGGCGCTCACCGGGCCCCCACCGCGCGCCTGCCGGGCAGCTGCCTGCCGCCGCGGAACGGCGTGACCGTACTCGCGCCGCCCCCCGGCGTCACCGCGGGCGGCGGCGGGTTGTTGTCGATGCACTCGGCGGCGTCCAGCGCGAGCCGGTAGCCGCGCTTGACCACGGTCTGGATCGCCTTGGGGGTGCCGAGACCGGCGCGCAGCCTGGCGATGGCGGTCTCCACCGCGTGCGTGTCGTCGCCGCCGCCCGGCAGCGCGGCCAGCAGATCTTCCCTGGAGACCACCCGCCCCGGCTGCCTGGCCAGCGAGCGCATGAGCGCCATCGGCGCGGGCGCCAGCTGGCGCACCTCGCCGTCGACGACGACGCAGGCGCCGCGCACGCTGATGTGGTGCCCGGCGGCGTGGATCCGGTTCGCCCTGCGCGGGAGCTCCTCGGCGACGTGCCTGGCCAGCGCGCCGAGCCGGGCCCGCGCGGGCTGGGTGGTCGGCACGCCGAGCTCCTCCAGCGGGGCCGCGGTGATCGGCCCGACGCAGGCGGCGAGCACCCGGCCGCGCAGCGCGTAGAGCAACCCGTCCAGCAGCCCGGACTCCTTGGCGCGCATGAGCATCGAGGCCACCGCGGGCGCGCTGGTGAAGGTCACGCAGTCGATGCTGCCGGTGACGATCGACTCGATCAGGGTGTCCATCGGGCCGTTGTCGTCCGGCGGCACCCAGCGGTACACGGGGACCGGCACCACGTCGGCGCCCGCGCAGCGCAGCACCTCGCAGAAGTCGGGGACCGGCTCCCACTCGGTGGTGGCGCCGTGCAGCTGCACCGCGATCCGCACCCCCTCCACGCCCTCGGCGAGCAGGTGGTCCAGCACCTCGGCGGAGGACTCCGAGGCGGGCGACCACTCCTCGCGCAGCTCGGCGGCGCGGATGGCGCCCTTGGCCTTGGGGCCGCGGGCCAGCATGCGCCCGCCCGCGAAGGTCTCGCGCAGCTCCTCGGCGATCCCCCAGCCCTCGGCCGCCTCCATCCAGCCGCGGAAGCCGATGCCGGTGGTGGCGACGGTGATCTGCGGCGGCTCGGCCATGAGCTGCCTGGAGACCCGCTCGAGCTCGGTGTCGTCGGCGAGCGGGATGATCCGGATGGCGGGCGCGGAGACGATGCCCGCGCCGCGCCGGACGAGCAGGGTCGCGAATTCCTCGGCGCGGCGCGCGGCCGTGATGCCGATGGTGAAGCCGGCGAGCGCGGCGGTCTGGTCGGGCTGTGTCATGGGCGTGGCCTCACCCGTCCGCTGCGGTGTCACCGACCGGCTTGTTCGAGATCGACACCAGCCCGTCCTCGACCCGCACCGCGTAGACCGGCAGCGCCGCCGATTCGTCGTCCAGGCAGCGCCCGTCGATCAGCGAGAAGGCCTGCTTGAGCAGCGGCGACGCCACGACGGGGACGCCGCCGCGGTCGCCGACGATGCCGCGCGACATCACCGCGGCGCGGCCGAACGGGTCGATATTGCCGACGGCGTAGAGCACGCCGCCGGGGAGCAGGAACAGCGCGGCCTGGCGACCGCCGCGCAGCAGGACCGCGACGCCGCGGCCGGGGGTCAGGTAGTCGAGGCGGCAGGCCTGTGTCCACCCGGTGGTCGTGGCCGGCGCGTAGCCGGGGGTATCGATAACGGTCATCGCTCTTCTCCTCGCCGAAGCCCTACCTATTGGTACCGGCGTCCTGTTTCCTCGCGGTTAAACGGTCATTTCCCGGCGGTAGCGGTCACCGCGGGCATGCCGAGCAGAACCGGCACCTTGCGCTCGCCGCTGTCGTCGAAGGAGATGGTCGGATCGGACTCCTCCGGCGCGTTCACGAACGAGACGAACCGGGAGAGCTTCTCCGGATCATCCAGCACCGCGGCCCATTCGTCGCGGTAGCCGTCCACGTGCTTGGCCATGGCCAGCTCCAGCTCGTCGGCGATGCCCAGGCTGTCCTCGCAGACCACCGAGCGCACGTAGTCGATGCCGCCCTCGAGTGATTCCTGCCACGGCGCGGTGCGCTGCAGCCGGTCCGCGGTGCGGATGTAGAACATGAGGTAGCGGTCGATGTAGCTGATCAGCGTGGCGTCGTCCAGGTCGCCCGCGAGCAGCACCGCGTGCTTGGGGGTGAGGCCGCCGTTGCCGCCGACGTAGAGGTTCCAGCCGTTCTCGGTGGCGATCACCCCGACGTCCTTGCCGCGCGCCTCGGCGCACTCCCGCGCGCAGCCGGAGACGGCCAGCTTGAGCTTGTGCGGCGAGCGCAGCCCGCGGTACCGCTTCTCCAGCAGCACCGCCATGCCGACCGAGTCCTGCTGGCCGTACCGGCACCAGGTGGAGCCGACGCAGCTCTTCACGGTGCGCAGCGACTTGCCGTAGGCGTGCCCGGACTCCATGCCCGCGTCCACCAGCCGCTGCCAGATCAGCGGCAGCTGCTCCACCCTGGCGCCGAAGAGGTCGATCCGCTGCCCGCCGGTGACCTTGACGTACAGGTCGAACTCCTTCGCCACCTCGCCGATGGTGATGAGCTGCTCGGCGGTGACCTCGCCGCCCGGCATGCGCGGCACCACCGAGTAGGTGCCGTTCTTCTGCAGGTTGGCCAGGAAGTGGTCGTTGGTGTCCTGCAGCGCGGCCTGCTCGCCGTCCAGGATGTGCTCGCTGGAGGTGGAGGCCAGGATGGAGGCGACCGTCGGCTTGCAGATGTCGCAGCCGGAGCCCTTGCCGTGCTTGGCGATCAGCGCGGAGAAGGTGCGGATCCCGGTCACCTGGACGATCTGGAAGAGCTCGGCGCGGGACTGCTCGAAGTGCTCGCAGAGCGCCTTGGACATGGCGACGCCGGACTGTTCCAGCAGCTTCTTGAGCATCGGCACGCAGCCGCCGCAGGAGCTGCCCGCGGAGGTGCAGCTCTTGATCGCGGGGATGTCGCAGGCGCCGTCGGCGATGGCGCCGCAGATGGCGCCCTTGGAGATGTTGTTGCAGGAGCAGATCTGCGCGTCGTCCGGCAGCGCGTCGGCGCCCAGCTCGGCGCCTGCCGGGGAGATCAGCGCGGCGGGCTCGGCGGGCAGCGGCCGCCCGACCAGCGGGCGCAGCGCCGCGTACTGCGAGGCGTCGCCGACCAGGATGCCGCCGAGCAGGGTCTGCGCGTCGTCGGAGACGACCAGCTTGGCGTAGGTGCCCTTGGCGGCGTCGTGCAGCACCACCGACAGCGCGCCCTCGGTGCTCCCGTGCGCGTCGCCGAAGCTGGCGACGTCGACGCCGAGCAGCTTGAGCTTGGTGGAGAGGTCGGCGCCGGGGAACTCGCCGCCGCCGCCGAGCAGCCGGTCGGCCACGATCTCCGCGGTGGTGTAGCCGGGGGCGACCAGGCCGTAGCAGACGCCCTCGACCGCGGCGCACTCGCCGATCGCCCAGATGTTCGGGTCCGAGGTCTGCAGCCCGAGGTCGGTGACGATGCCGCCGCGCGGCCCGACCTCGAGCCCGGCGTCGCGGGCGATCTGGTCGCGCGGGCGGACACCGGCCGAGAAGACCAGCAGCCCGGCGTCGATCACGCTCTCGTCGCTCAGGGTGACCCGGAGCCGGTCGGCCGGGCCCGCGCCGACTGCCTCGATGGACGCGGTGCCGACGCCGGTGTGCACCTGCAGCCCGAGGTCGGTGACGAGCCGCTCCAGCACCGCGCCGCCGCCCTCGTCGACCTGCGCGGGCATCAGCCGCGGGTTGTACTCGACGACGTGCGGGGTGAGGCCGAGCATGCGCAGCGCGTTCGCCGCCTCCAGCCCGAGCAGCCCGCCGCCGACCACGACGCCGTGCGCGCCGGGCCCGGCGGCCTCGGCCGCGGCCCGGATGCCGTCCAGGTCGTCCAGGGTGCGGTAGACGAAGCACTCGGCGTTGTCGTGGCCGGGCACCGGCGGCACGAACGGGTACGAGCCGGTGGCGAGCACCAGCGCGTCGTAGGCGAGCACGTCGCCGGTCGTCGTGGTGACGGTCTTCGCGGCCCGGTCGATGGCCGCGCCGCCCTGGCCGAGCCGCAGCTCCACCAGGTCGTCGCCCGCGTACTCGTTGCCGGGCAGCGCCAGCGCGGCGGTGTCCCAGCTGCCGATGTAGGAGGAGAGCCCCACCCGGTCGTAGGCGGGCAGCGCCTCCTCGCTGAGCACGACCACCCGCCAGGTGCCCTCGGTGTCCCTGGCGCGCAGAGCCTCGACGAAGCGGTGGCCGACCATGCCGTGACCGACGACCACGGCGGTGCGAATTGCTGTGGATGTCATGGGGAAGTTCCTTCGGGGTGTCGGGTGCGGGTCAGCGGGCGCGGACGGCGTCGGCCTCGGCTTCGAGGACCAGCGCCTCCGCTTCGACGACGATGTCGGTGGCTGCGGTGGCCGGGCGGCGGACGAACACCAGCCAGGTGAGCGCGACACAGGCGACGTAGAAGCCGGTGAAGACCCAGAAGGCGGTGGTGGCGGAGCTGGTGGAGGCGTAGGAGGAGCGCAGCACCAGGTTGATCCCGACCCCGCCGAGCGCGCCGATCGCGCCGACGAAGCCGATCAGCGCGCCGGAGGTGTTCTGCGACCACGCCGCCCGCTCGGCCTCGGGCAGCCCGAGCGCGCGGGACTCCTCCTCGAAGACCGACGGGATGAGCTTGGTGACCGAGCCGTTGCCCAGCCCGGAGAGCACGAAGAGCGCGATGAAGCCTGCGACCAGCAGCGTCATGGTGCCGCCGGTGGGGACGCCGCCGTTGCCGTCACCGGCGGTGCTCGCCGCCGCCACCAGCACGGCCGCCGCGGTCATCAGCACGAAGACCACCGCGGTCACCCGGCCGCCGCCGATCCGGTCGGCGAGCTTGCCGCCGTAGGGCCTGGCCAGCGAGCCGAGCAGCGGGCCGAGGAAGGCGATCGAGGCGGCGTGCAGCGTGGCCTGCGCGGCGGTGTCGCCACCGGCCCGGAAGCTGAGCTGCAGCACCTGCCCGAAGGCGAAGCCGTAGCCGATGAACGAGCCGAAGGTGCCGATGTAGAGGAACGCGACGGCCCAGGAGCGGCGCACCTTGAGCGCGGTGAGCATGTAGCCGAGGTCGGCCTTCTGGTTCGCCAGGTTGTCCATGTAGAGCGCGGCGCCGACGCCCGCCAGCGCGATCAGCACCAGGTAGACCGCGCAGATCACCGAGGCGTACTCGTTGCCGAGCGTCGCGATCACGGCCAGCCCGACCAGCTGGATCACCGGGACGCCGATATTGCCGCCGCCCGCGTTCAGCCCGAGCGCCCAGCCCTTGAGCCGCTGCGGGTAGAAGGCGTTGATGTTGGTCATGGAGGAGGCGAAGTTGCCGCCGCCGAGCCCGGCGAAGGCCGCCACCACCAGGAAGGTGGTGTACGAGGTGCCGGGCTGGTTGACGAAGTACAGCGTCAGCAGCGTGGGGATCAGCAGCATGACGGCGCTGAAGACCGTCCAGTTGCGGCCGCCGAAGCGGGCGGTGGCGACGGTGTACGGGATGCGCAGCAGCGCACCGACCAGCGTCGGCACCGCGACCAGGAAGAACTTCCCGGCCGGGTCGATGCCGAACTGCTCGGCGGGCATGAACAGCACCATGACCGACCAGATCGACCAGACCGAGAACCCGACGTGCTCGGCGAAGACCGACCAGATCAGGTTGCGCCTGGCGATGTCCTTGCCGCCTGCCTCCCAGGCCGCGACGTCCTCGGCATCCCAGTCGGTGATGGTGCGCTTGCGCGTCGACGTGCTCAACGGGGCCTCCCTGTCTTGCGGATGGCCCAACGGTAGGGAACGGGTATTGCCGGAATGCTGCGCGAAATGACCGCCGGATCAACGGTTGCTCACCTGCCGCGCGGAGCGCGGGTGAGACCCGGAGCTTTGTTTCGGGCATGTGACACAACGGTTCTCGTCGCGTCACGAAGAGCCGAAACCGCAGGTAATCGCCGGTGAGGTGTGACCTACAGCATGAACCGGGCGCGCGCCGGGCGCAACCGGATCACCAGCTGTCCTCGAGCATGCGCGGCTTGCAGGCCTGCCACGCGCCGAGCAGCATGACCACGACCACCACCGAGAGCAGCCCGAACCCGGCGGCCCAGCCCCCGGTCGCGGTGTGCAGCACGCCGAAGAGCAGCGGGCCCGCGCAGGCCACCGCGTACCCGACGCCCTGCGCGAAGCCGGAGAGCGCCGCCGAGCCCGCCTGGGTGCGGGTGCGCAGGTTGATCAGGGTGAGCGCCATCGGGAAGGTGCTCGGGCCGAGGCCGAGGATCACCACCCACAGCACCGGGGCCGCCATCGGCGCGAAGTAGAGCCCGGCGAAGGCCACCCAGAAGCACACCGCGCAGCCGAGGACGATCGGGAACGGGTTCGCGAAGCGCGCGACCACCACCGGCGAGCCGAGCGCGGCGACCAGCCCGAGCAGCGCGAAGAGCGCGACCATGGTGCCGCCGAAGGCGGCGTCGGCGCCCGCGTCGGCGAGCACGGCGGGCAGCCAGGCGAAGATGGCGTAGGTGGAGAGCGAGGTCATGCCGAACATGACCGCCATGCCCCAGGCCACCGGCGAGCGCCAGACCCGGCCCCGCGCGGTGCCCGCGGCGGGCAGCGCGGTCTCGTCGACCCGGTCCCGGCCGCGCCGCACGCGCAGCACCGCGAGCCACGGCACCGCCGCCGCGAAGCCCGCCAGCGCCCAGACCCCGATGGAGACCCGCCAGCCCTGCGCCTCGGCCAGCGGCACCGCCGTCAGCGCGGGCAGCACCGTCCCGAGCTGCACCATGGTGATGTAGAGCGCGCTGAGCACCGCGACCCGGTCCGGGAAGTACCGCTTGACCAGCGGCGGGATCACCACGTTGCCGACGCCCATGCCCGCGAGCGCGAGCGCGGAGAAGACCAGCAGCGCGCCGGTGCCGGAGACGGTGGCGCGGATCAGCATGCCCGCGCCCGCGGCCAGCATGGCCAGCAGCGCGGTGCGCTCCAGCCCGAGCGGGCGCACCAGCAGCGGCGCCAGCACCCCGGAGAGCGCGAAGGCCGCGGTGGGGATCATGCCGAAGACGCCGACCACGGCGGTGCCGTAGCCGATGTCGGCGCCGATCCGCTCGGCCAGCGGGCTGAACGCGGTGACCGCGACCCGCAGGGTGAAGGCGGACATCACGATCGCGGCGAATACCAGCAGGCGACCCTCCAGCAACGCGCGGCGACGCGCCGCAGGCTGCGTCGACGTGGATTCGGTCGCCGATGGATCGAGGGTGGCAGTCACCCGGAAATCATAGGATGACCCGATGATGTGCGGCAACCCGGTGTGAGCAGCGGTACCCTGTCGCTGTGCAACCCGTCCGGCGCACCAGCCTCATCGCCCAGGTGACCGAACAGCTGCGAGCCGAAATACGCTCCGGCCGTTGGGCCATCGGCGCGCGCATCCCCACCGAGCCCGAGCTCACCGAGCTCACCGGCACCGGCCGCAACACCGTCCGCGAGGCGGTGCAGGCGCTGGTGCACGCCGGCATGCTGGAGCGCAGGCAGGGCTCGGGCACCTACGTCATCGCCGCCTCCGAGGTCGGCGGGACGCTCGGCAAGTTCTTCGCCGACGCCGAGGAGCGCGACGTCCTGGAGCTGCGGATGGCGCTGGACACCACCGCCGCCGGGCTGGCCGCCCGGCGCCGCGACGACACCGACATCGAGAACCTGCTGCGGCTGCTCGCGGTGCGCAACGAGCAGAATTGGGACCACTACGACGCGGACTCGGTCGCCGCCGACGTCGAGCTGCACCGCGCCATCGTCGTCGCCAGCCACAACGCGGTCTACCTGGAGTTCTACGATTCGCTGCTGCCGACCATCGAGCGGGTGATCGCGGCGCGCGCGGTGAAGCAGCCCGCCGCGTACCAGGAGGAGCACACCGACCTGGTGCAGGCGGTGATCGCGGGCGACCAGGAGCGGGCCGAGCGGGCCGCGCACTGCTTCCTCGGCTCGCTCATCGCCGAGTACCCGGATCACTGAGGTAACCGAAGGGTCACCATCCGGCCGGTGCCGGTGTGAGCGGGATTTGCCGCCGGTGTCACCGGGGGCCACGGGGACGCAACAACGGTTTCCTACCTTTTTCTGGACCGAGGTGTCGAGGGAAGGAATCCGATGACAGCGGTGGCCGAATCCGGTACGCAGACAGAACAGTTCACCCATCAGAAGCGCGGCCGCTGGCTGGAGCGCTGGGAGCCGGACGACACCCGGTTCTGGGAGTCCGGCGGCAAGCGCACGGCGCGGAAGAACCTGGCCTTCTCGGTCTTCGCGGAGAACCTCGGCTTCAGCGTCTGGGTGATCTGGGGCACCGTGGTGACCAGCATGGGCGCCGCGGGCTTCCCCTTCCTGGCCGGGCTCGGCCAGGGCGACCCCACCGCGGTGAGCAACGCGCTGCTGCTCACCTCGACCCCGACCCTGGTCGGCGCGGCGCTGCGGATTCCCTACACCTTCGCCATCCCGCGCTTCGGCGGCCGCGCCTTCACCGCGTTCAGCGCGGCCATGCTGCTCATCCCGACGCTCGGGCTCGCCTGGTTCGTCAACCAGCCGGGCACCCCCATGTGGGTGTTCCTGGTGCTGGCCGCGCTGGCGGGCTTCGGCGGCGGCAACTTCTCCTCGTCGATGGCGAACATCTCGTTCTTCTTCCCCGAGGGCAAGAAGGGCGCCGCGCTCGGCATCAACGCCGCGGGCGGCAACCTCGGCGTCGCGCAGACCCAGCTGGTGCTGCCGCTGCTCATCACCCTCGGCACCCACCTGACCGCCAAGGACCCGGCCGGGTACCGCTTCGGCATCACGCTCTCGGTGCTGGTCTGGGTGCCGTTCATCCTGGTCGCGACCTTCGGCGCGCTGCGCTACATGGACAGCATCGCCACCGCCAAGTCGGACGGCCGCTCCTACAAGCTGGCGCTCACCAACCAGCACACCTGGGTGATGTCGTTCCTGTACATCGGCACCTTCGGCTCCTTCATCGGCTTCTCCTTCGCCTTCCCCACCCTGATCAAGGCCAACTTCCCGGACCTGGCGAAGATCGGCTGGATCACCACGCTCGGCAACCTGGCCTTCCTCGGCGCGCTGGTCGGCTCGTTCAGCAGGCCGTTCGGCGGCTGGATCTCGGACCGGGTCGGCGGGGCGCGGATGACCGTCGCGGTGTTCGGCGGGATGGCGGTCGCGGTGGCGCTGATCATGGCGTCGCTGGAGATGAAGAGCTTCCCGCTCTACCTGATCTCGTTCCTGCTGCTCTTCGTGCTCACCGGGATCGGCAACGGCTCCACCTACCGGATGATCCCGTCGATCTTCAGCGCCGAGGCCACCCGGCGGGCGGACGCGCACGGCATGGGCGCCGCGGAGGCGGCGGCATCGGCCCGGCGGCAGGCGGGCGCGGCGATCGGCGTCATCGGCGCGGTCGGCGCCTCCGGCGGGTACCTGCTGCAGCAGGCGCTCCGGCTCTCCAACATCAACTTCGGCAGCATGGCGCCCGCCTTCTGGGCCTATGCGGGCGCCTTCCTGGTGATGGCGGGCGTGACCTGGTGGTTCTACCTGCGGTCCTCGTTCGCGGTGCAGCGGGCGCCCTCGCTGGCCTACGCCAACGTCTGACCCACGCCCGACGAAACGGCGCGCCGGAGCCCCCGGCGCGCCGTTCGCGCGTTCAGACCATGAGCCGGACCATGTCGGCGGTGCGGGCGAGCCCGGGGAACGCCTCCGCGCTGGAGCGCGGGTGCAGCGCGTGCACCGCGAGCCGGAAGATCACCGCGCGCAGCAGCATCTGCGGCCACTCCGGCAGCTCGCACCAGCGGTCGAGCAGGCCGTCGTCGGCGCCGCCCCAGGAGAGCGCGTCCACCACGACCACGCCGGCGGCCCAGGCGGCGGGGCGCCAGTACGGGGTGATGTCGGTGAGGCCGGGCGTGCTGAGGCCGTTGAAGAGCACGGTGCCGAAGAGGTCGCCGTGCACCAGCTGCGCGGGGGTGCGCACCGGGCGGCGCAGCGTCGCCAGCTGGCCCAGCATCTCCATGCTGTGCACGCCGTCCGGCGAGGTGGGCGGGGGCGCGCCCGCGACGCGCAGGCTGCGCAGCGGGATGGCCTCCCAGGCCGAGCGGTCGGCGGCGACGAAGACGTCGACCTCCTGCCAGGGCGCGACCGGCGGCTGCGCCAGGAAGCGCGGCCGCTCCAGCGCGGCGGTGGCGCTGTGCAGCCGCAGCGAGACCGAGACGACCTCGTCGTGCCGCGGCTCGGGGACGCCGTCCAGGTAGTAGTCGGCGCGCCAGCCGGAGACCACGTAGCGGCCGTCGGTGGCGCGGACCGGGCGGGCCAGCCGCAGCCCGTCCACCGCCAGCGTCTCCCTGACCCGGGCCGACCACGCCGCCCGCGCGTGGTCGGCCACCGGGCTGAGGACCACGTCGTCCAGCAGCCAGCCGCCGTCCCAGTCGCCCAGCGACACCGGGGCCACCGACTGCAGACCGAAGGTGGCTCGCACGTGATCAGGAGGTTCCTCTGAGGTCACGGCGGTACGGTAACCCCGGTCCAGTACCCTCGACGGACGCCGCGCCGCAGCGTGCAACCGCTGTAGCACATCCGTAGCATCCGCCGCGGGAGGCGGCCCGCGGTCAGTACACGGGCAGGCTCTTGTCCACCTGGTTGGCCCAGGCGATCACGCCGCCCTGCAGGTGCGTCGCGTCCGCGAAGCCCGCCTGCTTGAGCGCGGCCAGCGCCTCCGCGGAGCGGATCCCGGTCTTGCAGTGCAGCACGATCGGGCGGTTCTGCGGCAGCTCGGCGAGCGCCTCGCCGGAGAGGATGCGGTCCTTGGGGATGAGCGTCGCGCCGTCGATGTGCACGATGTCCCACTCCACCGGCTCGCGCACGTCGATCAGCTCGACCTTGTCCTCCGCCAGCAGCGCCTCCAGCTCGCGCGCGGTGATGGTCGAGCCCGCGGCGGCCGCCTGCCCCTCGTCGGAGACGACGCCGCAGAAGGCGTCGTAGTCGATCAGCTCGGTGATCGGCTTGCGCTCCGGGTCGCGGCGCAGCTTGATGGTGCGGTAGTTCATGTCCAGTGCGTCGTAGACCATGAGCCGCCCGAGCAGCGGCTCGCCGATCCCGGTGAGCAGCTTGATCGCCTCAGTCACCATGACCGAGCCGATGGAGGCGCAGAGCACGCCGAGCACGCCGCCCTCGGCGCAGGAGGGGACCATGCCCGGCGGCGGGGCCTCCGGGTAGAGGTCGCGGTAGTTGATGCCGCGGCCGTCAGGGGCGTCCTCCCAGAAGACCGAGACCTGGCCCTCGAAGCGGTAGATCGAGCCCCAGACGTAGGGCTTGCCCGCCAGCACCGCGGCGTCGTTGACCAGGTAGCGGGTGGCGAAGTTGTCGGTGCCGTCCACGATCAGGTCGTACTCGCCGAACAGCTCGACGGCGTTCTCCGGCTCCAGCCGGATCTTGTGCAGCCGCACGTCGATCCCGGAGTTGATCTCCAGGATGGAGTCGCGCGCGCTGTCCGCCTTGGGCCGCCCGATGTCGGACTCGCCGTGGATGACCTGGCGCTGCAGGTTGGAGGCGTCCACCTCGTCGAACTCGACGATGCCGAGCGTGCCAACGCCTGCCGCGGCCAGGTAGAGCAGCGCCGGGGAGCCGAGCCCGCCCGCGCCGATCACCAGGACCTTGGCGTTCTTCAGCCGCTTCTGCCCGTCCACCCCCAGGTCGGGGATGATCAGGTGGCGGCTGTAGCGGGCGACCTCGTCCCTGGTGAGCTCGGCGGCCGGTTCGACCAGTGGCGGCAGCGACTTCGGTGATGACACGTCAAGGGCTCCTCGCGTCGATGGCCGGTGAATTTCTCCGTGCAACGCCGGTGACCGGCCGGTTCTTCCCGGCCATCGTCGCGCACCTGGCGAGCGCGCTCACCCGCGGGGGTACGGCCACGGATTGAAGCGGCAGCGCTTCCCGTCCATGGGGACGACCCCGCTGGGGTCGAGCGTGGCGATGGCGTTGTTGTCGGTGCCGAAGGTCTGCTGCATCATCACCGGCGCCAGCCCGCCGTCCGCCTCGCACGGCTGGTGCTGGTGGTAACCGATGGCGTGGCCGATCTCGTGGTTCACCAGGTACTGCCGGTAGGAGCCGATATCGCCCTCGAAGGCGGGTGCCCCGCGCACCCAGCGCGCCTCGGAGAGCACCACCTGCTCGGAGTCGGCGTTGTAGCAGGACGAATCGATGGGGATCTCGAAACCGCAGGCCTTCCTGGTGCTCGCCCGCGTGCTCAGCGCCACCCGGAAGTCCGCGTCGCCCTGGTCCACCCGGCGGAAGCCGAAGCGCGAATCGTGGCTCCAGCTCTTCGGGTTGGCGAGCGTGGAGTCGACCATCTTGGCGACCGCGGCGTCCCCACCGTAGGCCGCGGTGTCCACCCCGTCCTCCACCTCGACGGTGTAGCGGAAGACGTACTGCGTGCCATGGCCGACCTGCTCGGTGCCGCCCGGGACGACGCGCCAGGTTCCCGCGCCCACCTCGGTGAACGGCCCGCCGTCCGGCAGCGCGCCGGTCGGCAGGTCGGCCGGGAACTTCCCGTCGCCGGGCGGCGCGCCGATGATGCCGACGTCGTCCGCGCGCGGGCTCAGCGTGCCGAAGCCGGGCACCCCGCCCGCCACCACCGCGGGCGGCCCGCCGCCGCGCACCGCGTCCACCCCGACCAGCACCGTCACCGCCAGCAGCACCGGCAGCGCGTAGGCGCGCCAGCCGTAGGTGGCGAGGAACCGCCGGACCGGCCCGCGCCGCGGCTCCGGCTCCGCCGCGAACGGGCTCTCGGCGGCCGGATTCCAGCTCGCGTAGAGCGGCTGGTGGGAGCGATCCGGGGGGCTGTACAGCGCGGGTGGAGCCCCACCCGCCGCGACGGGAAGGCGGTCGAGCTCGGCGCCGGACGGTGGTTCCGGTCGGTCGGTCACGGGAGACAGACTCTCACAGCAACCACTCCTCCTCGAATCGCCGCATGCCGCAGCGGTGTTCAGCCGGTATTCCCGGGCGGGCACGAGCGGCGGCGGGCAATTGGTATCGTGCTTGGGATACCCGGTGCAAACCCCCATTCTTGCCGGGGCGTCGACTGGGAGAGCCGAAATGACTGACCTCGTGGATCGGATGGCGCGCAACTCGTCGCCCGATCCCCTGCCCGCGGGCAACCGCGGCGCGACCGCGACCAAACGTGGCACCCGGCTGCCGCGCGACGAGCGCAGGCAGCAGCTACTCCAGGCCGCCAGCGAGGTCTTCGTGCTCCGCGGCTACCACGCCTCGGGGATGGACGAGATCTCGCAGTGCGCCGGAGTGAGCAAGCCGGTGCTGTACCAGCACTTCACCAGCAAGCTCGAGCTGTACGTCGCCGTGCTGCAGAACTACGTCGACATGCTGGTCTCCAGCGTGCGCCAGGCGCTGCGCTCGACCACCGACAACCGGCAGCGCGTGCGCGCCGCGGTGCAGGCGTACTACGACTTCGTCGACAACGAGCAGCAGGGCTTCCGGCTGGTCTTCGAGTCCGACCTGACCAGCGAGCCGCAGGTGCAGCGCCGGGTCGAGCAGGCCACCGAGGCCTGCGTCGACGCCGTCTTCGACGTGGTGGCGCACGACTCCGGGCTCGACCCGTACCGGGCCCGCATCCTCGCGGTCGGGCTGGTCGGCGCCAGCCAGTTCACCGCGCGGTACTGGCTGGAGGCGGACCGCCCGATCCCCAAGGAGGAGGCGGTGGACACCACCGTCGCGCTGGCCTGGGGCGGGCTCTCGCACATCCCGCTGCAGCACCCGCTCGAGCGGCCCTGATCCGACGGCGAGGGCCCCGCACCGATCTTGGTGCTG
>NZ_JBHVAK010000040.1:0-61108 GCF_042667085.1 Nocardia sp. NPDC057353 | reverse complement strand
GGGAGGCACCGTGGGGTGCGTCCCCTCGCGGTCGGTTCGCGGCGATCGGCCGCGCCCGGAGCCGAGCCGTCACCGCGGCCTTTTTCGTACCGGAATTTTTCGGGTCCCGGGCGCCCCGGGGCGTTCTTTGCCCGGCCCGGACCGGCGATCGTTGTGAGAACGTAGGCAACGTGGTTCTCCCGACAGCCCCGCCACCGGCGCGAATGGCTGTAATGTCGATGGGGTGCAGCGACGAATCATGGGGATCGAGACCGAGTTCGGTGTCACGTGCACCTTCCACGGTCACCGTCGGCTGTCCCCCGACGAGGTGGCCCGGTACCTGTTCCGCCGGGTGGTTTCCTGGGGCCGCAGTTCCAATGTGTTCCTCCGCAACGGCGCGCGGCTCTATCTCGACGTCGGGTCGCACCCGGAGTACGCCACCGCCGAGTGCGACAGCCTCGCCCAGCTGGTGACGCACGACCGGGCGGGCGAGCGGGTGCTGGAGGAGCTGCTGATCGATGCCGAGCAGCGGCTCGCCGAGGAGGGCATCGGCGGTGACATCTACCTGTTCAAGAACAACACCGACTCCGCGGGCAACTCCTACGGCTGCCACGAGAACTTCCTCGTGGTCCGCGCGGGCGAGTTCTCCCGGATCTCCGACGTGCTGCTCCCGTTCCTGGTCACCCGGCAGCTGATCTGCGGCGCGGGCAAGGTGCTGCAGACGCCGAAGGCGGCCACCTTCTGCCTGTCGCAGCGCGCCGAGCACATCTGGGAGGGCGTCTCCTCGGCGACCACCCGCTCGCGCCCGATCATCAACACCCGCGACGAGCCGCACGCCGACGCGGAGAAGTACCGCCGGCTTCATGTCATCGTGGGCGACTCCAACATGGCCGAGACGACGACCATGCTCAAGGTCGGCACCGCCTCCCTGGTCCTCGAAATGATCGAGGCCGGGGTCTCCTTCCGTGACTTCGCCCTGGACAACCCGATCCGCGCCATCCGCGAGGTCAGCCACGACCTCACCGGCCGCCGCCCGGTCCGGCTGGCGGGCGGGCGGCAGGCGAGCGCGCTCGACATCCAGCGCGAGTACTACGCCCGCGCCGTCGAGCACCTGCGCAACCGCGACCGCGACCCGCAGGTGGACCAGGTGGTCGACCTCTGGGGCCGCACCCTGGACGCGGTGGAGGCGCAGGATTTCGCCAAGGTCGACACCGAGATCGACTGGGTGATCAAGCGCAAGCTCTTCCAGCGCTACCAGGACCGCTACGGCATGGAGCTCTCCGATCCCAAGATCGCCCAGCTGGACCTGGCCTACCACGACATCAAGCGCGGCCGCGGCGTCTTCGACCTGCTGCAGCGGAAGGGGCTGGCCAAGCGGGTCACCGAGGACGAGGCGGTGGACGCCGCGGTGAACACCCCGCCGCAGACCACGCGGGCCAAGCTGCGCGGCGACTTCATCACCGCCGCGCAGGAGGCGGGCCGCGACTTCACCGTCGACTGGGTGCACCTCAAGCTGAACGACCAGGCCCAGCGCACCGTGCTGTGCAAGGACCCGTTCCGCTCGGTGGACGAACGGGTGGATCGCCTCATCGCCTCCATGTGACGGGCGTCGATTACCCTCTATCGGGTGGCGATATCCAAGGTCGAACGGCTGATGAATCTGGTCATCGCGCTGCTCTCGACCCGGCAGTTCCTCCCCGCCGAGCGGATCAGGACGAGCGTCGCGGGGTACGAGGACTCGGCCAGCGACGAAGCGTTCAGCCGGATGTTCGAGCGGGACAAGAACGAGCTGCGCGATCTCGGCATCCCGCTGGAGGTCGGGCCGGTCGGCCGGTTCACCTCGGTGGAGGGGTACCGGATCAACCGGGACGCCTACGAGCTCCCGGAGATCGACCTCACCAGTGAGGAGGCCGCCGCCGTCGCGGTCGCCGTGCAGATGTGGGAATCGCCGGAGCTGGCCGCCGCGGCGGAGGGCGCGCTGCTCAAGCTGCGCGCCGCGGGCGTGCACGTGGAGACCGATGCCGCCATCGCCTCGGTGCCCGCCGTCCCGGCCCGCACGCGCGGGTCGGAGCCGGTGCTGAACAAGCTGCTCGGCGCGGTGGACGCGGGCCGCGCGGTGCGCTTCGAGCACCGGGCCCGGTTCGACGCGCCCTACCTCATGCGCGATGTCGAGCCGTGGGGCGTCGTCACCCACCGGGGCCGCTGGTACCTGGTCGGGCACGACCGCGACCGGGATGCCGTGCGCACCTTCCGGCTCTCCCGGATCGGCGACGACATCACCGCGCACGGCCCGGAGAACGCCGTCCGCAAGCCGGACGGAGTCGACCTGCGCGAGGTGGTCGCCCGGGTCACCGGGGACTCCCCGGTGGTCGGCACCGCGGCCGTGTGGGTGGCCGAGGGCCGCGGCCGCGAGCTGCGCAGGCGCGGCACCGTGACCGGGACGAAGGTGCTGGCGGGCAGGCCGGGCGAGGTGGTCGAGCTGCCGGTGCGCTCCTACGGCTGGCTGGCCAGGCTGATCACCGGGCTCGGCGCGGACGCGCTGGTGCTCGGCCCGGACGAGCTGCGCACCGACGTGGTTGCCCGGCTCCGCTCGGTCCTCGACCGCACCGAGGTGCCGCTGTGACCAGCAGACTCTCCGTGCGGCTCGCCCGGCTGCTGAACATGGTGCCGTACCTGATCGCCAACCCGGGCATCAGCGCCGCGGAGGCCGCCGCCGACCTCGGCGTCACCACCAAGCAGCTGATGAGCGACCTGAACCAGCTCTGGATGTGCGGGCTGCCCGGGTACGGCCCCGGCGACCTGATCGACCTCTCCTTCTCCGAGGAGAGCATCGAGGTGACCTTCTCCGCGGGCATGGACCGCCCGCTGCGGCTGACCTCCACCGAGGCGACCGCGCTGCTGGTGGCGCTGCGCTCGATCGTTGACATGCCAGGCATGGTCGACCCGAGCGCCGCCTACGCCGCCATCGCCAAGCTGGAGGCGGCGATCACCGGCGCCGCGCCCGCGCCGTCGGCGCTGCCCGGCGCCGAGCCGCCGGTGGAGCCGCCCGAGGTCGCCACCGTGCGGGCCGCGCTGGCCGACGGCCGCGCGCTGCGGCTGGTGTACTACTCGGCGAGCCGGGACGAGGTCGCCGAGCGGGTGGTCGACCCCATCCGCATCGTGCTGGTGGACGACAACAGCTACCTGCAGGCCTGGTGCAGGCAGGCCGAGGGGGTGCGGCTGTTCCGGTTCGACCGGATCGAGGGCGCCACCGAGCTGGACGAACCCGCCGTGCCGCCGCGGGACGCCACCGACCGCGCTGCCGGGCTCGACCTCTTCCAGGACGACCCGTCGGTGCCGCTGGCCCGGCTGCTGATCCGCGCCGACCACGCCTGGGTGCTGGACCAGTACCCGATGCACCGGGTGCGGTCGACGCCGGACGGCGGGCTGGAGGCCACCATGCGCTTCGCCACCCTGGACTGGATGGCCCGGCTGCTGCTCGGCTTCGGGGCCGGGGTCACCGCGCTCGGCCCGCCGGAGTTGGTGGCCGCCGTGCGCGAGCGCTCGACCGCGGCGCTGGCCGCGTACGCCGAGGCCGGGTTGGCCGGATCCGGCATCTGATGGCGGTTGCCCGCAATTACTGGCCGCAACACGCGGTCACCGTTATCCCGGTCCGGTAGCATCGGACCTACCACAGCTTCGGGAGGTAGAACAATGGGCAGTCTGAGCATTTGGCACTGGCTGATCATCGCCGCGCTCTTCGTGATGTTCTTCGGTGCCAAGCGGCTCCCCGACGCCGCCCGCGGCCTCGGCCGCTCGCTGCGCATCTTCAAGAGCGAGGTCAGCCAGATGCAGAACGAGAGCGGGAGCCAGCAGGCCGCGCCGCAGCAGCAGGCCGCCGAGCCGACGCAGCAGCTGCCCGCCGCGGCGCCGCAGCAGGCGCAGGCCACCGAGCAGAAGACGCAGTCCAAGTCGCTCTGACGAGCTGAGGCGGCCCTGCCGCTCCGCCGGACCGGACGCGTTCCGGACGGAGGCCGGGATCGCGCGCCACGGCGCCGGGCCGGGCGGCACAGCGCAGGCGCAGCACGAGCGGCCGCCGCGCTGTCCGGGCGTCCGACACCGCCAATCCACACCACTCCGCATCCACGACGCAGCCGGCAGGTGCCGCGCCGCGCGACCGGCCAGGGGCCTCACCGATCATGCGAATCCCGTTCGATCCGCGGCGCAGCCGACGCCGGACGAACCCCGACGGCACCATGTCGTTGGTCGAGCACCTCCACGAACTGCGCAGCCGCATGCTCAAGGCGATCGCGGCCATCGCGCTCGGCACCCTCCTCGGCTTCCTGTGGTACTCGCACTCCTTCTTCGGGATCGAAAGCCTGGGCGAGCTGCTGCGCGGCCCCTACTGCTCGCTGCCGCCCGAGGCGCGCGCCGCGCTGACGCCGGACGGTGCCTGCAGGCTGCTCGCCACCGGCCCGTTCGAGCAGTTCATGCTGCGCCTCAAGGTCGGCATGACCGCGGGCATGGTGCTCTCCGCGCCGCTCTGGCTCTACCAGGTGTGGGCCTTCATCACCCCGGGGCTGCACCCCAACGAGCGGCGCTACGCGATCGGCTTCGTCGCCACCGGCACCGTGCTCTTCGCCGCGGGCGCGGTGCTGGCCTACGTGATCGTCGCGCACGCCCTGAGCTTCCTGCTCACCATCGGCGACAACGTGCAGATCACCGCGCTCAGCGGCACCCAGTACTTCGGCTTCATCATCCAGCTGCTGGTGATCTTCGGCGTGAGCTTCGAGTTCCCGTTGCTGATCATCGGGCTGAACCTGGTCGGCGTGCTCAGCTACGCCAAGCTCAAGGCCTGGCGCCGCGGCATCGTCTTCGCGCTCTTCGTCTTCGCCGCCATCGTCACCCCGCAGGACCCCTTCTCCATGCTGGCGCTGGCGCTCGCGCTGACCGTGCTCTTCGAGCTCGCGGTGCAGCTCTCCCGGTTCAACGACGGCCGCAGGGCCCGGCGCGAGCGGGACGGCGGGCTCGGCGGGCTCGATGACGAAGAGGCCTCCGCGATCCCGACGCCGTCCGGCGTCGACGCGGCGGCCCCGGTCGCGCAGCCCGGGAAAACCCCGCGCTCGGTGTCGGACTACTCCGATACGCTCTGAGGAGTGACACACGACCGGTCGCTGACGGGCGAATTGGCACGCTTCGCCGCTCACCTCTCCTTCGCGCTCGACCCCTTCCAGCGGGATGCCTGCGCCGCCCTCGAGGCGGGGCACGGCGTGCTGGTCTGCGCGCCCACCGGCGCGGGCAAGACGGTGGTCGGCGAGTTCGCCGTGCACCTCGCGCTCGCCTCGGGCGGCAAGTGCTTCTACACCACGCCGATCAAGGCGCTCTCCAACCAGAAGTTCGCCGACCTGGTCGAGCGGCACGGGCGGGAGAGCGTCGGGCTGCTCACCGGCGACCAGTCGGTGAATCCGGGCGCCCCGGTGGTGGTGATGACCACCGAGGTGCTGCGCAACATGCTCTACGCCTCCTCGGACGCGTTGCACGGGCTGTCCTATGTCGTCATGGACGAGGTGCACTACCTCGCCGACCGGTTCCGCGGCGCGGTCTGGGAGGAGGTCATCCTGCACCTGCCCGCCGAGGTCAGGCTGGTCAGCCTGTCCGCGACGGTCAGCAACGCCGAGGAGTTCGGCGCCTGGATGGAGACGGTGCGCGGCGACACCGCCGTCGTCGTGGACGAGAACCGGCCGGTGCCGCTCTGGCAGCACGTGATGGTCGGGCGCAGGCTCTTCGACCTGTTCGACACCTCCTCCAGCGACCAGAAGATCATCGTGGACGAGGATCTGGTGCGCTACATCCGGCAGCGGGAGAGCGCGGACCGGATGAACAACTGGGGCGCTCCGCGCGGCCGCGGCGGCGGGCCGCGCCGCGACTTCCGCCCGCTGCCGCGCCCCGAGGTGCTGGCGCAGCTGGACGAGGAGGGGCTGCTTCCGGCGATCACCTTCATCTTCAGCCGGGCGGGCTGCGACGGCGCGCTGGCGCAGTGCGTGCGCTCCCGGCTCGACCTCGGCCGCCCCGACGAGCTGGCGGAGGTCGACCGGATCATCGAGCGGCACACCGGCGAGCTGCCGCGCGGCGACCTCGAGGTGCTCGGCTACTGGGAGTGGCGGGAGGCGCTGCACCGCGGCCTCGCCGCGCACCACGCGGGCATGCTGCCCGCCTTCCGGCACACCGTCGAGGAGCTGTTCGTGCGCGGGCTGGTGCGCGCGGTCTTCGCCACCGAGACGCTGGCGCTCGGCATCAACATGCCCGCCAGGACCGTGGTGCTGGAGCGGCTGGTCAAGTTCAACGGCGAGTCGCACGCCGAGCTCACCCCCGGCGAGTACACCCAGCTCACCGGCAGGGCCGGGCGGCGCGGCATCGATGTCGAGGGGCACGCCGTCGTGCTCTGGCAGCCGCAGGTCGACGCCAGCGCGGTGGCCGGGCTCGCCTCCACCCGCACCTACCCGCTGCGCAGCTCGTTCCGGCCCGGCTACAACATGTCGATCAACCTGATCGACCGGATGGGCGCGGCCGAATCCCGCGAGCTGCTGGAGCGGTCGTTCGCCCAGTTCCAGGCCGACCGCTCGGTGGTCGGGCTGGTCCGCGGCATCGAGCGCAACCAGGGCCAGCTCGCCAAGCTGCGCGACCAGCTCGGCGGCGCGGGCGGCGGCATGCTGGAGTACATCGAGCTGCGCGAGCGGATCTCGCAGCGCGAGCGGCAGCTCGCCCAGCAGCGCAGGGCCGACCGCCGCGGCGCCGCCGCGGACGCGCTCACCGCGCTGCGCCGCGGCGACGTGGTGGCGATCCCGACCGGGCGCAGGGCGGGGCTCGCGGTGATCCTGGAGCCGGACGCCACCCCCGGCGACCCGCGCCCGCTGGTGCTCACCGAGGACAAGTGGGCGGGCCGGGTCTCGGTCGCCGACTTCCCGGTCCCGGCCGAGGCGCTCGGGCACATGCGGCTGCCGCGCCGGGTCGACCACCGCACCGCGCGCACCCGGCGCGACCTGGCCTCGGCGCTGCGCAGCACCGGCATCGCCGCGCCGGGGCGGGGCAGGCGCAACGGCGGCAGGGCCGATGCCGCGGAGGACCGCGAGCTCTCCACGCTGCGCCGCACGCTGCGCGCGCACCCGGCGCACCACCGCCCGGACCGCGAGCAGCTGTGCCGGGTGGGGGAGCGGTACAGCCGGCTGGAGCGGGAGACCGAGTCCATGCGGCAGAAGGTCGCCGCCACCACCAACTCACTGGCCCGCACCTTCGACCGGATCGTCGGTTTGCTGGCCGAACGCGGGTACGTCGCCGACGGCGAGGTCACCGCGGATGGCAGGCGGCTGGCGCGCATCTACACCGAGAGCGACCTGCTGGTCGCCGAGTGTCTGCGACAGGGCAGCTGGCGCGGGCTCGGCCCGGCCGAGCTGGCCGCGGTGGTCTCCGCGCTGGTGTACGAATCGCGCCAGGAGGTCGGGCTGATCGGCGCGAGCGGCCCGACCCAGCCCATCCGGCGCGCGCTGAACGCCACGCTCGCCATCTGGAGCGAGCTGCGCGCCGACGAGTCCGCGCACCGGCTCGCCCCGACCAGGGAGCCGGACCCCGGCTTCGTCGGCACCGTCTACCTGTGGGCGCGCGGCGACGGGCTGGCCGACGCGTTGCTGGCCGGTGGCGACCAGAGCTCGCCGCTCTCGGCGGGCGATTTCGTGCGCTGGTGCAGGCAGGTGATCGATCTGCTGGACCAGATCCACGGCACCGCCGACGATGTCGAGGTGGCGGCGACCGCCGCCAAGGCGGTCCGGGCGATCCGGCGGGGTGTCGTCGCGGTGGACGCCGCGTGACCCGACCGGGTGTGATTTGATTTCCTCGCGTACCGACCGTGTACGCAGCCGTCGCCGGGCGACGGGTCGCGCACGGGGGGCTACCGTGTGGACAACGATGCGAGTGGAGGCAACTGGATGAGCGGCCCGTACGGACCGAGCGGCCCCGACCAGGGACGCAACGATCCCACCCAGCAGTGGGGTGGACAGCAACCGGTGAGCGGCGCGCAGCCGACGCAGCAGTGGACCGGTCAGCCTCCCTCGCAGGCGCAGCCGACCCAGCAGTGGGGCGGCGGCGACCCGTCGCAGCAGCAGCCGCAGCAGCAGTGGGGGCAGTCGCAGCCGCAGTGGGGGCAGCAGCCGCAGCAGTCCCAGCCGCAGTGGGGCCAGCAGCCGCAGCCCCAGGCGCAGCCGCAGCAGCAGTGGGGGCAGCCCCAGCAGCCGCAGCAGCAGTGGGGCCAGCCGCAGCAGCAGTGGGGGCAGCCGCCGCAGCAGCAGGGCGGCAAGAACAAGGGGCTGCTGATCGGGCTGATCGTCGGCGGGCTCGTCGTCGTCGGGCTGATCGCCGCGCTGGTGCTCGCCGTCACCGCGACCGACAAGCTGGACCAGGCCGCCGTGCAGGACGGCGTCGAGAAGGTGCTCGGCGACTCCTACGGCATCCAGGACATCGGCACGGTCTCCTGCCCCTCCGGGCAGGAGGTGAAGGTGGACGCCACCTTCACCTGCACCGTCGACGTCAGCGGCGAGTCGAAGGTCGTCACCGTCAAGATCACCAGCGAGGACGGCACCTACGAGGTCGGGCGCCCCAGCTGAGTTCGGTCCCGGCGGGATTCCGCCGGGATTTCCGGGCGGCGCCGACGAGGGGCGTCGCCCGGTTTCCGTTGTCCGGGTGCGGCGCCGGTTCGCCCCGCTGCGGCGGATGCGCGCGGCCCCGCGGAGTCGGTTCGATTCAGCCCGCGTGGGCGGCGGCCATCGCCTTGATCAGCCGTTCGATCGGGCTCTCCGCGTTGTACTCGGCGGCGAGTTCGCGCAGCCGGGCGGGGTCGGCGGGTTCGGCGGGGAGCGCGTCGTCGGTGGAGAGGGCGACGTCGGCGTCGCGGACCACCCGGACCACCGGCGCCGCGGCGGTGAGGTAGTCGGCGGCGGCGCGGAGCTTCGCGCGGACCCCCGCCGCCAGGTCGGCGCCGGGATCCTCGACCGCGGCGCGCAGCGCCTCCAGGGAGCCGAAGCGCTGGATGAGCGTGGCCGCCGACTTGTCGCCGATCCCGGCGACGCCGGGCAGCCCGTCCGAGGCGTCGCCGCGCAGCGTCGCCATGTCCGCGTAGGCCGGGCCCGCGTTCGGCACCGGAACCCCGTACCTCGCCGCCACCTCGGCGGGCCCGAACAGCTCCGCCTTGGCCAGCCCGCGCCCGGCGTAGAGCACCCGGACCCGCGGCTCCGGCTCGTCGCGCACCAGCTGCAGCAGGTCGCGGTCGCCGCTGACCACCACCACCGGATCGGTGCGCTCGCGGTCGGCGAGCGTGCCGAGCACGTCGTCGGCCTCCAGCCCCTCGGCGCCGCCGGTGGCGATCCCGGCCGCGGCCAGCACCTCCATGATCATCGGCACCTGCGGGGTGAGCCGGTCCGGCACCACCTCGGTGCCGGGCGCGGCCGCGGTGTCCAGCCGGTGCGCCTTGTAGCTCGGCACCAGCTCCACCCGGTACGCGGGGCGCCAGTCCAGGTCGAGCGCGACCACCAGCCTGCTCGGGGTGTGCTTGGTGATCAGCGAGGCCACCATGTCGGTGAAGCCGCGCACCGCGTTGACCGAGCGGCCGTCCGGGGCGGTCAGCTTGTCCGGGATGGCGTGGAAGGCGCGGAACCACAGGCTGGCGCCGTCGAGCAGCAGCAGGGGCCGGTCGGGATCGCTCACGCGCCGAAGGGTACCGGGCGCCCCCGACACCGGGGCGGCGGCGCGGCGCGGGCCGGTCGCTCCGGCGCGCCGCCCAGCCCGCGGCCGCGAGCGACCGGCCGGTGCGGCCGCACCTCCTCGTCCGGTGCTCGCAGAGCGGGCGTTGCACGCGGGGCGGCCGCGGGCCGGGTACGGTCGAGCCATGAGCGAGGAGACGCGGTTCGCGGCGGAGGTCTACGGTGACCGGCTGGAGCGGGCGGTCACGGCCATGCGCGCCGCGCACCTGGACGCCCTGCTGGTCACGCCCGGCCCGGACCTGCGCTACCTGCTCGGGTCGGCGGCGCAGTCCTTCGAGCGGCTCACCTGCCTGGTGATCAACGCCGACGGTGCGACCCCGGCCGTGGTGGTGCCCAAGCTGGAGCTGGCCTCGCTGCACGGCTCCGCCGTCGCCGACCTCGGGCTGCGCGTGCTGGACTGGGTGGACGGCACCGACCCGTACAAGCTGGTGCGCTCCGCGCTGCACGCGGGCTCGCGGGTCGCGGTGGCCGACGCCATGCCCGCGCTGCACCTGATCCCGCTGGCCGAGTCCTTCTCCGGGCTGCCGGTCTCGGCGACGCCGGTGCTGCGCGAACTGCGCATGATCAAGGACGCGGCGGAGATCGAGGCGCTGCGCCGGGCGGGCGCCGCCATCGACCGGGTGCACGCCAGGATGGCCGACTTCCTCATGGCGGGCCGGACCGAGGCGCAGGTCGCCGCGGACATCGAGCGGGCCATCCTGGAGGAGGGGCACACCGAGGCGGCCTTCATCATCGTCGGCAGCGGCCCGCACGGTGCCGACCCGCACCACGAGGTCTCCAACCGGGTGATCCAGCGCGGCGACGTGGTGGTCGTCGACATCGGCGGCCCGGTGGAGCCCGGCTACTACTCCGACAGCACCCGCACCTACGTGCTCGGCGAGCCGCGGACCGAGGTGGCCGAGCGGGTCGCCGAGCTGGAGCGCGCGCAGGCGGCCGCGGTCGCCGCGGTGCGGCCCGGGGTGACCGCCGAGGAGGTGGACGCCGCCGCGCGGAAGCCGCTGACCGACGCCGGGTTCGGCGATGCCTTCGTGCACCGCACCGGGCACGGGATCGGGCTCTCGGTGCACGAGGAGCCGTACATCGTCGCGGGCAACGACCTGGCGCTGCGCGCCGGGATGGCGTTCAGCGTGGAGCCGGGGATCTACTTCCCCGGCGAGTGGGGCGCCCGGATCGAGGACATCGTCGTGGTGACCGAGGACGGCTGCGAGCCGGTGAACCAGCAGCCGCACGGGTTGACCGTGCTCTGAGCGTGCCCGGGTAGCCGCGACCGCCCGAGTCGACGATCCTGCGCGCGTGCCGGGCAAGCGGCTTCGCGGTGCGGCGCGCGGGCGCGACGGGCGCTCGCGGGTGCGGCGGACGGTGTCGGCGCCTCGGGGTCCGGCTACTGCTCGCGCAGTGTGCGGCTGGAGAGCACCTTCGCGACCCGGATCACCAGGACCACGCGGGTCGGGTTCTCCCTGGGCACGCGGTAGCGGGCGGCGTAGCGCCGCTCGGCCTCGGCGACGCTCGCCGGCTCCTCCCACACCTCCGCCGGGCCCTCCAGGGTGAGCCAGCGCGGGCCGTCGACCTGGCTCACCGCGGCGTAGCCGGAGCGGCGGGCATTGCGCGCCTTGACCGACTTGCCGTCGGTGATCACCCGGGCCAGCCCGGCCTCCGCGTCCCAGGTGAAGCCGACCGCGGTCACCTGCGGGGTGCCGTCGGCGCGGAGCGTGGTGAGCGTGGCCAGGTGCCGCTCGGTGACGAATTCGCTGGCGGCGGGGGTGAGCTGCGTGATGCCGGTCGTCATGGCACGACGGTAGCCGGGGCGCGCTCCGGCGCCGCGGCCGGTGCCTGACAGGATGGGCGCATGGCAGAAGGAACCGTTCTGGTGCTCGGCGGACGCAGCGAGATCGGGCTCGAGGTGGCGCAGCGCCTCGCCCCGGGGCGCACCGTCGTGCTCGCCGCCCGGCGCAGCGCCGACCTGGCCGCCGAGAGCGCGCGGCTGACCGCGGCGGGGGCGGCCGCGGTGCACCCGGTCGAGTTCGACGCCGACGATGTCGCGAGCCATCAGGCGCTGCTGGAGAAGATCGCCGCCGAGCACGGCGCGATCGGGGTCGCGGTGCTCGCCTTCGGGGTGCTCGGTGATCAGGCGCGGGCGGAGCAGGACCCGGCGCACGCCGTCGCCGTGGTGCACACCGATTTCGTCGCGCAGGTCTCGGTGCTCACGGTGCTGGCGAACCTGATGCGCGCGCAGGGGTCGGGGCAGCTGGTGGTCTTCTCCTCGATCGCCGGGGCGCGGGTGCGCCGGGCGAACTACGTCTACGGCTCGGCCAAGGCGGGGCTGGACGGCTTCGCCTCCGGGCTCGCCGACGCGCTGCACGGCACCGGGGTCCGGCTGCTGCTGGTCCGGCCCGGGTTCGTCATCGGCCGGATGACCGAGGGGATGACCCCGGCGCCGTTCTCCAGCACGCCCGACCGGGTCGCGGATGCCGTCGTGCGCGCGCTGGACAGGGGGCGGGCGCGGGTCTGGGTGCCGTGGGCGCTGCGGCCGGTGATCGCCGTCATGAAGCAGCTGCCGCAGGTGGTGTGGCGGCGGATGCCGCGGTGAAGGTCGGGGTTGACCGCGGCTCGCGGGCCGTCGCGGGGGCGTGGCTGTCGGGTTGCGACGTATGGGCTGTGACAGAGGCACGGTTGCCGGGAGACGCCGCACGGGCTGCGGTAGGGACGCGGTTGGCGGGCTACGGCGCGCGAGATCGGCGCGCTGACCTCGTGTTGCGCACGTTCCGTTGCGGCGGCGCGGGGGCGGCATGAGCGCACCGGCGTGGTCGGGGGTGCCGATCCTGGTCGTGGGGATCGGGGCGGACGGGTGGGACGGGATCCTGCCCGCTGTGCGGGCCGAACTCGCGGCGTGCGCGGTGCTGTTCGGCTCGGCTCGCCAGCTCGAGCTGGTTCCAGTGGACAAGGTGCCCGCGCGGCGACGCGCGTGGCCGTCGCCCCTGCTCCCCGCGCTGCCTGCGCTGCTCGGCGAGCACGCGGGGGAGCGGGTCGCGGTGCTGGCCAGTGGGGATCCCATGTTCTTCGGGATCGGCGGCACGCTGGCCGGGCTGTTCGGCCCGGCGGCGCTGCGGGTGCGGCCGCAGCCCTCGTCGGCGGCGCTGGCCTGCGCCCGGCTCGGCTGGCCCGCCCAGGACGTCCCGGTGGTGAGCGCGGTCGGCAGGCCGGTGCGGACCGTGCTGCCCGAGCTCACCGACGGCCGCAGGATCCTCGTGCTCAGCGCCGACGGCACCACCCCGGCGGCGCTCGCGAAGCTGCTGTGCGACAACGGGTTCGGCGGGTCGCGGCTGACCGTGCTGGAGCAGCTCGGCGGCCCGGCCGAGGAGCGGCGCACCGGCACCGCCGCGGACTGGCCGCACCCGGAGTGCGACCCGCTCAACATCGCCGCCGTCGAGGCCGTCGCGGACGACGACCACCTCCGGCTCACCCGGACCCCCGGCCTCCCGGACGCCGTCTTCGGCGGCGACGGCCAGTTCACCAAGGCCGAGATCCGCGCGCTCACCCTGGCCGCGCTCGCCCCGGCCCCCGGCGAGCTGCTCTGGGACGTCGGCGGCGGCTCCGGCACCATCGCCATCGAGTGGTGCCGCACCCACCCAACCTGCCGCGCGGTCACCTTCGAGCAGCACGCCGACCGCCGCGACCGGATCACCGCCAATGCCGCCGCGCTCGGCGTCCCCGGCATCGCGGTGCGCGGCGCCGCGCCCGATTTCCGGCCGGAGGACGGGACACCGGACGCCGTCTTCGTCGGCGGCGGGATCACCCAGCCGGGATTGCTGGAGGCGTGCTGGGCCGCGCTGCCGGTCGGCGGGCGGTTGGTCGCCGCCGCGGTGACGGCCGAATCCGAGGCCCTGCTCCTGGCGAACTCCCACCGGTACGGCGGTACCCTGCGCCGCTACCAGGTGTATCGCGGCAAGCCGCTGGGCGGGTTCACCACGTGGTCGCCACAGCTGCCGGTGACGCACTGGGCGGTGCGAAAGAGCGGCGAAACCTCGGCGGGACCGTGAAAACGGGGAGCGCGACGGGGTAGGGTCGGCCCCGAGTTCCGGTCGCCCGGAAAACGGATTTTCCTGATGGGGAGACAGATGAAGTACAGCAAGTTCGCCGCCACCGCGCTGCTGGCCGCCGCCGCCACCGGCATCGCCTCCGGCACCTCCTACGCCGCCCCGGTCCCCGCCCCCGCCGAGCAGCAGCAGGCCACCTCGCCGTCGGTGCAGGGCCAGGACAAGGGCATCGACTACGCGGTCGCGCTCGCCGACGCGGGCAAGTCCATCGTCACCACGGTCACCGGCGGCGCCTTCAGCCTGGACGCCGACGGGCAGGCCGTCACCCTGACCAACGCCGCGGGCGAGGTCGTCACCAGCATCCCGCTCAGCGGCAAGGCCCAGGGCCAGGAGGTGGCGATCGGCGCCGCCGTCGCCGCGGACGGCAGCTCGCTCACCCTGACCCCGGTCGCGGGCTCGGTCGGCGGCATCAAGGACATCTCCTCGCAGGACTGGTTCTTCGCGGAGCTGCAGCGCGCCTCGCTCGGCGCCGCCGTCGGCGCCGTGATCGGCGCCCTGCTCGGCCTGATCGGCATCGTCACCATCATCCCCGGCGCCGTGATCGGCGGCGTCATCGGCCTGCTCGTGGCGGGCGGCCCGTCCCTGCTGAACGCGGGCGCCGCCTACTTCAGCGGCCAGCCCTGACCCGGGTCCTGATCCTGGGCGGGACCGCCGACGCGCGGAACCTCGCCCGCATCGCGGCCGGCGAGCGCGGACTCGCCCACGGGTCGACGCTCGCCGGCCGCGTTCGTGCGCCGGTGCTGCCCGAGGGGGAGGTGCGGGTCGGGGGGTTCGGCGGGGCAGAGGGGTTGCGGGCGTGGTTGCGCGACAACGCGATCGACGCCATGGTGGACGCCACGCACCCCTTCGCGGCGACCATGAGCGAGCACGCCGCCGCCGCGGCATCGGCCGCGGGGATCCCGCTGCTGCACCTGCGCCGCCCCGGCTGGGTGGCCGCGCGGGGAGATTCGTGGACCCGCGTGCCCGCGCTCTCCGCGGCCGCCGCGGGGCTGCGCGGGCGGGTCTTCCTGACCATCGGCAGGCAGGGCGTCTCCGCCTTCGCGGGGGTCGCGGACGCCTGGTTCCTGATCCGCGCCATTGATCCGCCGGAGCCGCCGCTGCCGCCGCGCCACGAGATCCTGCTCGCCCGCGGGCCGTTCGCCGTCGCGGACGAGATCGAGCTGCTGCGTGCGCACCGGATCGACGTGCTGGTCACCAAGGACAGCGGCGGGCCGGACACCGAGGCCAAGCTGGTCGCGGCCAGGGCGGTGGGGGTGCCGGTCGTGATGGTCGATCGGCCGCCGCTGCCCGCGGGCGGCGCCCCGGTCGTCGCCACGGTGGACGGCGCGATGGAGTGGCTTCGTCTGCGGTGACGCTCCGGCAATCCGGTGCCGGGTCGGGAGTCCCCGTACCCGGTGCGGAGATTTCGGCGTACTACTCCGGTGCCCCGCCGTCCAGGATGGCGGCGAGATCGTCGAACCAGCCGAGCACCGCGCGCTCGTAGCGGATCCCGAACTCCAGGGTGGCGCGCTGGTAGCGGGCCTGCGGGGGGCACTCCTGGGCGAGGTAGCCGTCCAGCCGCCGCTGGTGCACGGCGCGGTTGGCGGCCGCGATGCGGTCGATGTGCGGGCGGTCCAGGTGCTCGCCGAAGGAGAGCGTGAGCAGCAGCGGGACGCGGATGGTCTCGGCGCCGGGATCGCGGGCGATCCACTCGCCGAAGGCGGCCTTGCCCGCCTCGGTGATCCGGTACGGGGTGCGCTCGCGGGCCCCCGCCGCGCCCTTCTCGACCAGCCCCGCGGCGTCCATGGCGGCGAGTTCGCGGTAGACCTGGCTCTGGGTGACGGTCCAGAAGTCGCCGATCCGCCGCTGCGCCTCGGCCACCAGGTCCCAGCCGGAGCGCGGCCCCTCGTGCAGGAATCCCAGCAGCGAGGCGGCGGTCGCGTTCAACGGCTTCGGCTTCGGTTCACTCATGCTGCGCACCTTCCTCTGTGGAATATTAGCGCGGCAGGGCGGCGTAGCGGCGCGAGGTGAAGACCCTGGCGCCGTGCACCGCGGTGGTCGAGGCGCCGATGATCAGCAGGGTGCGCATGTCGACCACGGCCGGGTCGAGCTCGGCGAGCGGGACGACGCGGACCGATTCGGTCGGGCCGCCGACGTCGCGGCCGAGAATCACCGGGGTGTCCGGGGCGCGGTGCTCGAGCAGCAGGTCGCGCATGGCGGCGACCTGCCAGGTGCGCTGCGAGGAGGCCGGGTTGTAGACGGCGATGGCCATGTCGGCGGCGGCGACCGCGGCGATCCGCTCGGCGACCACCTCCCACGGCTTGAGGCGGTCGGAGAGCGAGATCGTCGCGTAGTCGTGGCCGAGCGGGGCGCCCGCCCTGGCGGCGACGGCGTGCGCGGCGGTGACGCCGGGGAGCACCCGGACCGGCACGCCCGCCCAGCGCGGGTCGGCGGCCTCCTCCAGGACGGCGGCGGCCATGGCGAAGACGCCGGGGTCGCCGGAGGAGACGACGGCGACCCTGGCACCGCGCCGGGCCAGGTCCAGCGCCATGGCGGCGCGCTCCGATTCCACCCGGTTGTCGCTGGCGTGGCGGCGCTGGCCCGGCCGGGTCGGGACCCGGTCGATGTAGGTGGTGTACCCGACCAGGTCGGTCGCCTCGGCGAGCGCCGCCGTGACCTCCGGGGTGGTCCAGTTCGGGTCGCCCGGCCCGAGCCCCACGACGACGACCTCGCCCGCGGGGCCGCTCTCGGCCACCGCCGGGCCACTCGGGACCACCGCCGCGGATCGCTCGGCGCCGTTGGCTGCGAGCGGGCTGCTATCGTCCGCGGTCGGTGCGCCACCGCCAGCGGGAAGTGCGCCCTCGGACAGTACGGCGCCGTCCGCCGCCGGGATGTTTCCCGAAGCCGCGTCGCGGACGCGCGCCCGGCCGGACCCGTTGTCGCCGACGCCGACCCCCTCCGGTGTGAGCGGGATGTGCGTCTCCGGCTTCGGACCCGGAACGACCGCGATGGCGAAGTACGGGACACTGCCCTCGTCGACGTCGGCGGCGCGCAGCACCCGCTGCCGCCCGGTGCTGGCGCGCTCGACGTAGAAGGCGTCGTCGAGCCGCCCGGCGTCGGAGAGCGCCTGCCGCACGGCGGGGTACGTGCGGCCGAGTTTGAGGACCGCCGCCGCCTCGGTCGAGCGCAACCGCTCGGCGAGTTCGGCGGCGGGCAGCGTGCCCGGCAGCACGGTTAGCACCTGCTCACCCTCGACCAGCGGCGTGCCGAGCGCGGCGGAGGCGGCGCTCACCGAGGTCACGCCGGGCACGATCTCGGCCTCGAACCGGTCGGCCAGCCGCCGGTGCATGTGCATGTACGAGCTGTAGAAGAGCGGGTCGCCCGCGGCGAGCAGCGCCACCGAGCGCCCCGCGGCGAGGTGGACGGCGAGCCGCTCGGCCGCCTGCTCGTAGAACTCGTCGATGGCGCCCTGGTACCCGCCGGGGTGGTCGGTGGTCTCGGTGGTCACCGGGTAGACCAGGTGCTCCTCGAGCTGGCCCGGCCGCAGGTAGGGCGCGGCGATCGCGCGCGAGATGCTGCGCCCGTGCCGCGCGCTGTGGAAGGCGACGACGTCCGCCGCGCCGATGACCCGCGCGGCCTTGACGGTGACGAGTTCCGGGTCGCCGGGGCCGAGCCCGACACCCCACAGCTTGCCGCTCACTCCGCCTCGCTCGCGATGGCGTTCAGCGCGGAGGCGGTGACGGCGCTGCCGCCGCGCCTGCCGCGCACGGTCAGGTACTCGACCCCGCCGTACTCGATCAGCGCCTCCTTGGACTCCACCGCGCCGATGAAGCCGACCGGGATGCCGAGGATCGCGGCCGGGCGCGGGGCCCCGGCGTCCAGCATGTCGAAGAGGTGGAAGAGCGCGGTGGGGGCATTGCCGATGGCGACGACGGCACCCGCCAGCCGGTCCCGCCACAGCTCCAGCGCGGCGGCGGAGCGGGTGGTGCCGAGCTCGGCGGCGAGCGCGGGGGTGCGCGGGTCGGCGAGGGTGCAGAGCACCTCGTTCCGCGCGGGGAGGCGCTTGCGGGTGACGCCGGCGGCGACCATGGTCGCGTCGCAGAGGATGGGGGCGCCCGCGCGCAGCGCCGTGCGGGCGGCGGTGACGACGCCGGGGGAGAAGGCGATGTCGTCGGCGAGGTCGACCTGCCCGGTTCCGTGGATCATCCGCACCGCCACCTGCGCGATGTCGGCGGGGAAGCGCTCCAGGTTCGCCTCGGCGCGGATGGTGGCGAAGGACCGCCGGTAGATCTCGGCGCCATCGGTGAGGTAGCCGGAACGGGTTACGGACATGGGCACAACAGTAGGACGTGGGCAGTCATGGCTCGGTCACCCGGTAGCCGTCCGGGCCCGCGACGATATCGGTGGCCGAACCGTGTGGGTGCCCGCACCGGCGTTCGCACCCGGACCAGTGCTGCCGCCCGTGCACGTGTCCCGACTCCACCGCGGCGGCGGCGTCGGCGCGCACGTCGGTGTGCGACTTCGCGCAGCCGGGCGCCCCGGCGCAGGTGCTGACCCGCACCCACGGCGAGTCCGCGTCGAAGATCAGCCCCATCGGGGCGAGCACCCGGACGACCTGCTCGGCGGTCCACTCGTCGAGATCGGGGAGCACCAGCCCGCGCCACGGCGTCACCAGCACCGGCCGCTCCACCGCCGCCACGAAGAGCGCGGTGCGCGCGGGCAGCACCCCGAGCCGGACCCCGGCGCCGAGCGCGACCAGCCCGTCGTCCTGCGGCAGCCAGCCGATCGGCGGCTGCTCCGCGGGGTCGGGGACGACCGGCCCCGCCGCGGTGCCCGCGAACCCGAGCAGCTCGCGCACCCGCGCGGCGCCCTCCGGTACCTCGGCGAGCCGCCACGCCGTCCCACGGATCTCCGCGAAGGCGCGCGCGGCGGCGAGTACCAGCCCGACGGCATCGCCCGCGGCCACCCGGATCCCGCTGTCCGCCCCGGCGAGCAGCACCGCGAACACCCCGGGCTGCACCGCGTGCAGCCCGATGTCGGCGCCGAACCCGCTGACGTCGCCGCGGCCGTCGTCGAGGGTGAACAGCACCCGCCCCGGCAGCTCGGCCAGCTCCGGCGCGGCCCGCAGCCCGGCGTCCAGCGCCGGGACCAGCGCGCGCACGTCGGCCACCCCGCCCGCCAGGCCGGAGAGCGGGGAGGCCACGATATTGCGCACCCGCTCGTGGGTGGGGCTCGGCAGCAGCCCGGCGGCGCCGAGCCGCGCGCTGAGCGCGGCGGCGTCCCGGATGCCGCGCAGCTGCACATTGCCGCGCGAGGTCAGCTCGAGGGCGCCGTCGCCGAGCTCGTCGGCCGCCTCGGCCAGTGCCTGCAACCCGGCGGCGCCGAGCTGCCCGCCCGGCACCCGCACCCTCGCCAGCGGCCCGTCGGCGGCCTCGTGCAGGGTCAGCACCCCGGGGCAGGAATCGGCATTCGATCGCGTCATGACCCGTCCAGCCTACGGACCCGGTACCGGCTCCGCTCGGGCCGTGTGCCGCCCTGGTGCGCGCGGCGCAACCTCGCCTCGGGGGTCGCGGAGCGCCCCCGGTAGCATCCCGAATGCTCGCGGAAGCGCAGAGGAAACCGGTGCAACTCCGGTGCGGTCGCGCCACTGTTCACAGCCAGACCCTCTCCGGCGAGCACCACATCCCGCTGGGCGCGTCTCCCCCGAGGAAGGTCGTTCGTGATCCTGCTGCTCTCCACCTCCGACACCGATCTGCTGAGCGCGCGCGCCAGTGGCGCAGACTACCGGTGGGCCAACCCCGCCCGGCTGCTCGTCGACGACCTGCCCGCGCTGCTGGACGGCGCCGACCTGGTCGTCGTGCGCATCCTCGGCGGCAAGCGGGCCTGGGAGGACGGACTGGCCGCGCTCGGCGCCGCAGGCGTCCCGCTGGTCGCGCTCGGCGGCGAGAACGCCCCCGACGCCGAGCTCATGGAGCTCTCCACCGTGCCCGCCAACGTCGCCGCCGAGGCGCACACCTACCTCGCCGCGGGCGGGCCGGACAACCTGCGCGAGCTGCACCACTTCCTCTCCGACACCGTGCTGCTCACCGGGAACGGCTTCCGGCCGCCGGTGCAGCTGCCCGCGTGGGGTGTGCTGGAGCGCGCCGCCGCCCCGGTCGAGGGCCCGACCGTCGCGGTGGTCTACTACCGCGCCCAGCACCTGGCCGGGAACACCGGCTACATCGACGCGCTCTGCGCCGCGCTGGAGGCGGCGGGCGCCAGGCCGCTGCCGGTGTACTGCGCCTCGCTGCGCACCGCCGAGCCGGAGCTGCTCGACACGCTGCGCACCGCGGACGCCCTGGTCGTCACCGTGCTCGCGGCGGGCGGGAGCACCCCGGCCACCGCCGCGGCGGGCGGCGACGACGAGGCGTGGGACGTGGCCGCGCTGGCCGCGCTGGACGTCCCGATCCTGCAGGGGCTCTGCCTGACCTCGGGCCGCGCGCAGTGGGCGGCGAACGACGACGGCCTCTCCCCGCTGGACGTCGCCACCCAGGTCGCGGTGCCGGAGTTCGACGGCCGGATCATCACGGTCCCGTTCTCCTTCAAGGAGTTCGACGCCGACGGCCTCTCCACCTACGTCCCCGACCCGGAGCGCGCCGCGCGCGTCGCCGGGATCGCGACCAGGCACGCCCGGCTCCGGCACATCCCGGCCGCCGAGAAGAAGCTGGCGCTCGTGCTCTCCGCCTACCCGACCAAGCACGCCAGGATCGGCAACGCGGTCGGGCTGGACACCCCCGCCAGCGCCATCCGGCTGCTCACCGAGCTGCGCGCCGCCGGGTACGACCTCGGCGCCCCCGGCGAGGTGCCAGGGCTGGAGGAGCGGGACGGCGACGCGCTGATCCACGCGCTCATCGCCGCGGGCGGGCAGGACCCGGACTGGCTCTCCGCCGAGCAGCTGGCGGGCAACCCGGTGCGGATCGGCGCCGCCGCCTACACCGCCTGGTTCGAGACGCTGGACGAGGAGCTGCGCGCCGCGGTCGTCGAGGCGTGGGGGCCGCCCCCCGGCGAGCTCTACGTGGACCGCTCGGCCGACCCGGCGGGCGAGATCGTGATCGCCGCGCTGCGCTTCGGCAACGTGGTGCTGATCGTGCAGCCGCCGCGCGGGTTCGGCGAGAACCCGGTCGCCATCTACCACGACCCCGACCTCGCGCCGAGCCACCACTACCTGGCGGTGTACCGGTGGCTGGCGGACGGGTTCGGCGCGGACGCCGTCGTGCACCTCGGCAAGCACGGGAACCTGGAGTGGCTGCCGGGCAAGACGCTCGGCATGTCCGCCGCCTGCGGCACCGACGCCGCGCTCGGCGACCTGCCGCTGATCTACCCGTTCCTGGTCAACGACCCGGGCGAGGGGACCCAGGCCAAGCGGCGCGCGCACGCCACCCTGGTCGACCACCTGATCCCGCCGATGGCGCGCGCCGAGACCTACGGCGACATCTCCCGGCTGGAGCAGCTGCTCGACGAGCACGCCAACATCTCCGCGCTGGACCCGGCCAAGCTGCCCGCCATCCGGCAGCAGATCTGGACGCTCATGCGGGCCGCCAAGATGGACCACGACCTCGGGCTGGCCGAGCGCCCCGAGGAGGACGTCTTCGACGACATGCTGCTGCACGTCGACGGCTGGCTCTGCGAGATCAAGGACGTGCAGATCCGGGACGGGCTGCACATCCTCGGCCAGGCGCCCGCCGGGGAGACCGAGCTGGACCTGGTGCTCGCCATGCTGCGCGCCCGCCAGCTCTGGGGCGGTGAGCACTCGGTGCCGGGGCTGCGCGAGGCGCTCGGGTTGGACGAGTCCGGGGGCGAAGCGCGCTCCCGCGTCGACGAGGTCGAGGAGCGGGCGCGCGCGCTCGTCGCCGCGCTGCAGGCCGCGAACTGGTCCGTCGACGCGGTCGACGCCATCGTCGATGCCGCGCAGGGCAGGTCGAGTGCCCTCGAGGGCGTCACCGATACGCAACCGGTGCGCGACGTGCTCCGCTTCGCGGCAGCCGAGGTCGTCCCCCGCCTGCGCGGCACCGGCGTCGAACTCGACCGCGTCCTGCACGCCCTGAACGGCGGTTTCGTCCCGGCCGGGCCGAGCGGTTCCCCGCTGCGCGGCCTGATCAACGTGCTCCCCACCGGCCGCAACTTCTACTCGGTCGACCCCAAGGCGGTCCCGTCCCGCCTGGCCTGGGAGACCGGCCAGGCCATGGCCGACTCGCTGCTGGCGCGGTACCTGGCCGACCACGGCGAGTACCCGCGCTCGGTGGGCATCTCGGTCTGGGGCACCGCCGCCATGCGCACCTCCGGTGACGACATCGCCGAGGTGCTCGCGCTGCTCGGCGTGCGCCCGGTGTGGGACGAGGCGAGCAGGCGGGTCACCACGCTCGCGGTGCTCGACCTCGCGGAGCTGGGCCGCCCCCGCATCGACGTCACGGTCCGGATCAGCGGCTTCTTCCGGGACGCCTTCCCGCACGTGCTCGCGCTGCTGGACGACGCGGTGCGGCTGGTCGCCGGGCTGGACGAGCCCGCCGAGCAGAACTACGTGCGCGCGCACGCGCAGGCCGACCTGGCCGAGCACGGCGACGAGCGCCGCGCCACCACCCGCATCTTCGGCTCCAAGCCCGGTACCTACGGCGCCGGCCTGCTCCAGCTCATCGACTCCAAGAGCTGGCGCGGCGACGACGACCTCGCGCAGGTCTACACCGCGTGGGGCGGCTTCGCCTACGGCCGCGACCTGGACGGCGCCCCGGCCGCCGACGACATGCGCACAGCCTACCGGCGGATCGCGGTGGCGGCGAAGAACACCGACACCCGCGAGCACGACATCGCCGACTCCGACGACTACTTCCAGTACCACGGCGGCATGGTCGCCACCGTGCGCGCGCTCACCGGGAAGAACCCGGAGGCCTACATCGGCGACAGCACCCGCCCGGACGCGGTGCGCACCCGCACCCTCTCCGAGGAGACCACCCGGGTCTTCCGCGCCCGCGTGGTGAACCCGCGCTGGCTGGAGGCCATGCGCAGGCACGGCTACAAGGGCGCCTTCGAGATGGCCGCGACCGTCGACTACCTCTTCGGCTACGACGCCACCACCGACGTGGTCGCCGATTGGATGTACGAGAAGCTCAGCGAGAGCTACGTCTTCGACGACGTGAACCGCAAGTTCATGACGCAGTCGAACCCGTGGGCGCTGCACGGCATCGCGGAGCGGCTGCTGGAGGCCGCCGAGCGCGGCATGTGGGCGCAGCCGGAGCCGGACACCCTGGACCGGCTGCGCGAGGTCTACCTGGAGACCGAGGGCGAGCTGGAGTAGCTCAGGCGCTCTCGGCCAGCCCGGCGGAGCGCCAGACCTCGGCCAGCTCCTGGACCGGCAGCTCCAGGGCGTGGCAGAGCGCGACGACGGTGCCGAAACCGGGGGAGGGCAGCCGCCCGGTCTCGATCTTGCGCAGCGTCTCCGGCGAGATGCCCGCGGCGTGCGCGACGGCGGCCGGGTCGCGCTCGGCCCGCGCCGCGCGCAGCCGCGCGCCGAGCCTGCGCCCCGCTTCGAGCTGGGCCGGGGTCAGGGGGAGGCGAACCATGCCGCCACCCTAGAGCCGGTATTGATATACCGCAAGAATTGGTATTCAAATACCGGCTCGGCTACCGTGGGTCCGGTATTCCTATACCGGAGGTGTCCATGGTCGAGTTGAAGTCCCCCGCGGAGATCGCGCGCATGCGGGTCACCGGCGCGTTCGTCGCCGACGTCCTCGCGGGTGTCCGCGAGCGCGCCATGGTCGGGGTGAACCTGCTCGACCTCGAGGGCTACGTGCGCGAGCGGATCCGCGAGCGCGGCGCCGTCTCCTGCTACTGGGACTACGCGCCGTCCTTCGGCCGCGGCCCGTTCCGCAACACCGTCTGCCTGTCGGTGAACGACGCGGTGCTGCACGGCCTTCCGTTCGACTACGTGCTGCGCGACGGCGACGTGCTCACCGCCGACCTCGCCGTCACCATCGACGGCTGGGCCGCCGACGCCGCCGTCACCACCGTCGCGGGCACCGCCGACGCCGCGGACCTGCGGCTCATCCGCGCCACCGAGGAGGCGCTCGCCGCCGCCGTCGCCGCCGCGCAACCCGGCAACCGGATCGGCGACGTCTCCGCCGCCATCGGCGCCGTCGCGCGCGCCGCGGGCTACCCGGTGAACACCGAGTACGGCGGCCACGGCATCGGCCGCACCATGCACGAGGACCTGCACATCCCCAACACCGGGCGCCCCGGCCGCGGCTACAAGCTGCGCCCGGGCCTCACCATCGCCATCGAACCGTGGTTCGCCCGCGGCACCGACCGGATCGTCACCGACCCCGACGGCTGGACGATCCGCTCCGCCGACGGCTCGCGCACCGCGCACACCGAGCACACCGTCGCCGTCACCGCGGACGGCCCGCAGATCCTCACCGCCGCCTGAGCCGTCACCACTCGCCGTCGGCCACCGGCTTGTCACCGAGCTGGATCACCGGAAGCGGTTTCGTGGGAGCGGGATTCGCGCCCTCGTCGGCCAGCCAGTCCCCGGTGGGGCGGATGCCCGCGAGTTCGTCGGCGGGGGGCAGGTCGGCGGCGTCCGCGTCGTAGTAGTCGAACCACGGGAGCCCGTGCGCGGCGTAGGCGTGCGCGGTGATCGGGGTGGCCGGGGCCGGTTCGCCGGTGATCGCGGTCCACTCGGCCGCCGAGGCGAGGTGCACGAAGACCCGCCCGGCGGGGTCCGGCCGGTAGTCGCCGATCGGGCGGGTGTCGGTGACGATCTCCTGCCGCATGGTGCCGCCCGCGCCGAGCCCCATGGCCCGCCGCGCGGGGGCGGCCCCGGCCGGCGCGGGCGCGGAGTACGCGGCGGGCGCCGCGGGCATCGGCCCGCCCGGCCGCGCGGTCCGGGGTCGGGCCCGCTGCTCGGCCTCCCACGCGGCGCGCGCCGGGTCGGTGAGCGGGTGCACCGCGAGCTGCACCCCGCCCCACTGCTCGCTCCCGGTGAGCTGCCCCTCGACGGTGGCGCCGAGCCCGAGCGGCACCGCGACGAACTGCCGCACCGTGCCGCGCCCGGAGTTGATCCCGTCCAGCCACGGCTGCCGCGGCAGCGCCAGGTAGTTCTGCGGCGTGCGGACCAGCGCGTCGCTCCACGGCTTCCCGGAGACGGCGCACACCTTGCCGACCCCGACCTGCAGCGCGGCGGGCGCGGCGGCCGAGAACCGCAGCCACATGGCCTCCCGCTGGTACACCGGCAGCATGACCCCGCCGCGCTCGCGCCACTCGGCGGGCACCGTCTCCGGGTAGTCGGCCACCCGGCGCAGCGGGAACGGGCCGAGCCCGGGCGGCAGCGGGTAGGTGCCCTCCTCGGGCAGCCGGAGCGTCCGGACGAAGGTCACCCTGACCCCGCCCGGCAACTCCAGCGCGTCGCCGATCAGCTGCACATCCGTCGCCATGGTCGCCGATCCTCCCCGCGCCCGCGGCCGCGCGCAAACCTCACTCGGCGGCGAGCCACTCCGCCAGATCGGTGGCGATCCGCAGATGTTCGGCGATCGCCGCCCGCTCCTCGGCGTTCAGCGGCAGCTCCGCGATCTGTCCGCGCCGCTCGGCGGCGCGCGCCGGATCCTCCTCGGCGACCGCGATCTCCACCAGGTCGGCGAGCGCGCGGGCACGCTCCAGCGCGGTCGCGCCCGCACCGTGCCTGCGCAGCCCGGACTCCAGCGCACGCCGCGCGGCGGCATCGTCCTGCTTGGAGAAGCGCAGGATGCGGGCATTGTCGATGACCTTGGCGAGGCCGGTGAGCGCCGCCGAGCCGCCGTACTCCATCTCGGGCTCGTCGTGGCGGATGTAGGTGATGGAGTTCCCCGCCGGGTCGACGACGGTGAACCGGGTCTGGCCGGGGCGCATCCGGGTGATCCGGGGGATGCCGCGCGCGGGGATCTTCCCGTACTTCGCGCGCAGCGCGGCGCTGAAGCCCGCGTGCAGCTGCTCCACCTCGCCGACCATGACCAGGCAGCCGACCGTCTCGGCGGCCGGGGCCTCGGCGCCCTTGGCGGCGTAGAAGTGCAGGTCGTAGCCGGGGCGTCGGATGGCGCCGTAGAAGTAGGGACGGGTCTGTTCGAGCGTCACCTCGTATCCGAGCGCCTTGTAGAACTCCAACGTCTCGCCGAGGTCGCCCGCGTGCATGACCGGTACGGCGGTGTCCGCCACGATTCCTCCCTAGTAATCAAATTTGATTACTAGGGTAGGGTGCGGCCGCGCGGCTCGTCAAGGAGGGACCGCACCGGCATTCGCGACTACGCTGCCGGGCATGAGCACAAGCTTCGGCGCCGTCGCGAGCGCGAACTACGTACTGCTGACCACGTTCCGGAAGGACGGCACCCCGGTCGGGACCCCGGTGTGGGCCGTCACCGAGGGCGACACCCTGTACGTGTGGACCGAGGCGAACGCGGGCAAGGTCAAGCGGATCCGCCGGGACGGCACCGTCACCCTGCAGCCCTGCTCGGCCACGGGCAAGCCGAGCGGCGAGGTCGAGCACGGGACCGCGCGGGTGCTGGACGCCGACGGCACCGAGAAGGTGCGCTCGCTGCTGCGCCGCAAGTACTGGCTGACCGCGCCGCTGCTCATCCTCGGCAGCAATATCCGGCGCGGCAAGAGCGGCACGATCGGGCTGGCCATTACCCCGGCGCCCGCTCCCACCCCGGCCTGATCAGGTCGCCTTGCTCACCGAGGACATGTGGAAGTCCGGGATCCGCAGCGGCGGCATCGCCGTCCTGGTGAACCAGTCCTTCCACTCGCGCGGCAGCGTGATCTCGGTGGCCCCGGCCTCGGTGGTGCGGCGCAGCAGGTCCAGCGGGCTCTCGTTGAAGCGGAAGTTGTTCACCGCGGCGGTGACCTCGCCGTCCTCCACCAGGTAGACGCCGTCGCGGGTGAGCCCGGTCAGCAGCAGCGTGGCCGGGTCCACCTCGCGGATGTACCAGAGCGTGGTGAGCAGCAGGCCGCGCTCGGTGCGCGCGACCATCTCGTCCAGCGTGGCCGCCGACCCGCCGGTGAGCAGCAGGTTGTCCCCGGGCACGGTGGGCGCGGTGCCGAACTCGGCGGCGGTGGCGCGCGGGTAGACCAGCGACCGCACGGCGCCCTCGTGCACCCAGTCCACCCGCTCGGCGGGCAGCCCGTTGTCGAAGACCGAGAGCAGCTCCGACGAGGCGGGCGTCGCCACGAACGGCCGGTACTCCAGCCCGGCGGCGCCGGGATCGGAGTAGAGCGTGAGCGGTAGCCCGGTCAGTCGCTCGCCGATCCTGGTCCCGCCCGCCCTGGAGAAGGCGGTGTGCCCCTCGTGCGCGGCCCGGCCCTCCATGGACCAGGCCAGGTAGATCATGAGGTCGGCGACGGCCGATGGGGGAAGCAGCGTCTCGTAGCGCCCGGCGGGCAGCTCGACCCTGCGCCCCGCCCAGTCCAGCCTGCGGCTCAGCTCGGCGAGCAGGCCGGGGGTGTCCACCTCGGCGAAGTCGGTGGTGCCGACCCCGACCCAGGCGCTCGCCACCTCGGCGCCGCTGCCGCGCTTGCCGTTGATCTCCACCGAGCCGGTGGGCTGGGTGAAGCGGCGCCGCAGGCCGGTCGAGGTGCCGAGCCAGGTGGTGTGCATCTGGTGGTGCGCGAAGCCGTACAGCCGGTCGGCGCCGTCGAACCCGGTGGCCAGGTCGCGGGCGAGGCCGGTGAAGACCTCGATGTCGGTGCCCGCGGGGGTGGCTGCCCAGTCGGCGTCGCCGGTGCCGCGCGCGGCGGCCGCGTCCAGCAGCGGCACCGCGTCCCCGGCCGGGGTCGCGGCGCGGGCGGCGGCCTCGGCGGCGCGCACCACCGGGGCGATCTCCGCGGGGTCCATGCTGGTGGAGCCGACCACGCCGACCCGCGCCGCGTTCGGCCCCTCGCGCACGATCGCCACCACCGACCAGCTCCTCGCCACCGACGAGCCGTTGGTGGTCATGGAATTGCCCGCCCAGCGCAGCGACGCCTCGTGCGCGTCGGTGACCAGCACGATGGTCTCGTCCGCGGTGGACTGCGCGAGCACGCGCTCCACCAGTTCGCCGCCGGGGACGATGTCGTTCGCGGTCACTGCCCCGCCTCCGCTCTGGTGTTCAGGACGTTGATGCCGCGCACCAGGATCGACGGACAGCCGTGGCTCACCGCCGCGACCTGCCCCGGCTGCGCCTTGCCGCAGTTGAAGGCGCCGCCGAGCCGGACCGTCGACGGCCCGCCCACCGCCTCCATGGCGCCCCAGAAGTCGGTGGTGGTGGCCTGGTAGGCGACGTCGCGCACCTGCCCGGCCAGCTCGCCGTTCCGGATCCGGAAGAACCGCTGGCCGGTGAACTGGAAGTTGTAGCGCTGCATGTCGATCGACCAGGAGCGGTCGCCGACGATGTAGAGGCCGTCGGAGACCCGGGAGATCAGGTCGGCGGTGCTGGTGTCGCGCTCCGGGTCCGGCTGCAGCGAGACGTTCGCCATCCGCTGGATCGGCACGTGGTGCGGCGAGTCGGCGTAGGAGCAGCCGTTCGAGCGCGCCAGCCCGAGCCGCGGCGCGAAGACCCGGTCCAGCTGGTAGCCGACGAGCACGCCGTCGCGGACCAGGTCCCAGCGCTGCCCGGCGACGCCGTCGTCGTCCCAGCCGGTGCTGGCCAGGCCGAAGCGCTCGGTGCGGTCGCCGGTGACGTGCATGACCGGCGTGCCGTAGCGCAGCGTCCCGAGCTGGTCCGGGGTGGCGAAGGAGGTGCCTGCGTAGGCGGATTCGTAGCCGATGGCGCGGTCGTACTCGGTGGCGTGGCCGATCGACTCGTGGATGGTGAGCCACAGGTTGGTCGGGTCGATCACCAGGTCGGTGCGGCCCGCGACCACGCTCGGCGCCTTCACCTTCTCGGCGAGCCAGCCGGGGATCCTGGCGAGTTCGTCGCCCCAGTCCCAGACTCCGTCCGCACCGGTGACGTACTCCCAGCCGCGCCCGGCCGGTGCGGCCAGGGTGCGCATGGACTCGAAGACGCCGGAGCCCGCGTCCACGGTGACCGCCTCCAGCTGCGGGTGCAGCCGCACCCGCTGCTGGGTGATCGTCGAGCCCACGGTGTCGGCGTAGAAGGTCTGCTCCTTGACCTGCAGCACCGAGGCGGTGACGTGGTCGACGCCGTCGGCGGCGGTGAGCCGCTCCGAGTACTCCTGCAGCAGCGCGACCTTCTCCGCGGTCGGCACCGCGAACGGGTCGAGCGCGTAGTCGGAGACCCAGCGCGCGTCGGCGTACACCGGCTCGGGGGCGAGCTCGACCCGCTCCCGGTTCAGCGCCCGCAGCGCGGTGGCCACGGTGACCGCGCGGCGCGCGACCTCGGCCGCCGTCTCCGCGGTGAGCGCGGCGTGCGAAGCGAAGCCCCAGGTGCCGTCGACGACGACCCGCACCGCGAAGCCGAGCTCGGTGCCGTCGGTGATCGCCTCGACCCGGCCGTCGCGCAGCCGGATCGACTGCGTCACCAGCCGGTGCACCCGCAGGTCGGCGTGCTCGGCGCCTGCCGCGCGGGCGGCGCCGAGCGCCGCGTCGGCCAGCGCGCGCAGCGGCAGCGCGAGGAATTCGGCGTCCACCTCGTGCGGTGTGCCGGAGTGCGGAATGCTCACGCGCCCACGCTAGCCGGTGGCCGGGGCAGCCGCCGCCGGTGGCTCGCCGAGCTCAGCCGAACTGCTGCCAACCCAGCCGCAGCACCATGCCGATCACCACCACCAGCAGCACGATCCGCACGAACCCGGCGCCCCTGGCGAGCGCCGCCCGCGACCCCGCCACCGCCCCCGCGACATTCGCCACCGCCATCGCCGCGCCGAGCGCGACCAGCACGTGCCCGGTGACCGCGAAGAAGAGCAGCGCACCCACGTTGGAGCCGCAGTTGATCACCTTGGCCATGGCCGCGGCGCGCACGAACTCGGTGCCGAGCAGGGTGGCGAAGGTGATGATCAGGAAGGTGCCGGTGCCCGGCCCGAGGATGCCGTCGTAGAAGCCGATCAGCCCGGCCGCCAGCCCGATCACCAGCAGGGTGCGCCGCCGGGTCGGCGGGTCCTTCGCCATGGTGACGCCGATCGACGGCCGCAGCGTCACGAAGACCGCCACCCCGACCAGCACCACCAGCACGATCGGGATGAACAGGTCGCGGTCGATCAGCGCGACCGCCGCGGCGCCTGCCGCCGCGGTCGCCGCCGCCAGCACCGCCGCCGGGAGCAGCACGGCGTAATTCAGCGGTACCCGGCGGCTGAAGGTCAGCACGGCGGCGGAGGTGCCAGCGACCGCCGCCAATTTGTTGGTGCCGAGCGCGGTCTGCGGCGCGATCCCCGGCGCCACCAGGAACAGCGTCGGCAGGATGATCAGCCCGCCGCCGCCGACCACCGCGTCCACCCAGCCCGCCGCCGCGGCCGCGGTCAGCAGAATCGCCCAATCCGTCGCCTGCACGCCTGCCAGCCAAGCAGACCCGCCCCGGCCTAGGGTGGGCGGCGTGCGCCGGTTCAGCCTCTGGGTCCGAGACAACCCCGTCGTCGCCGACTCGGTGCTCGCCCTCCTACTCTTCGCGCTCGACCTCAGCGCGCTGCCGGACAGCTCGCACAAGCCGGTGTACCTGCTCTTCGCGCTGCTGCTGCCGCTGCCGGTGATCGTGCGCCGGGTCTACCCGCGCACCGCCGCGCTGACGCTGTTCGTGCTCTCCCAGCTGAGCATCGGGGTCTCCGGCGCGCTCGGCGACCCCACCCTGCACCCGAGCGCTCTCGGGCTCGGCCTCGCGCTCTACACGCTGGTCGCCTACGTGGGCAGGCGGGAGGGGCTGTTCTTCCTGGCGCTGCTGATCGCCGACGGCGTGAGCACCACGCTGATCCTCGGCGAGGACCCGGCCTCGGTGATCGCCTTCTCGATCACCTTCTACGCGCTGTGCTGGACGCTGGCCGAGTTCACCGGCGCCAGGCACGCCTACGACACCGAGGTGCAGGCCAGGCTCGCCGTCGCCGACTACGACCGGGAGCGCCGCGCGCACGACGCCGTCGCCGCCGAGCGCACCAGGATCGCCAGGGAGCTGCACGACGTGGTGGCGCACGCGGTGAGCGTCATGATCGTGCAGGCCGACGGCGCCCGCTACACCCTGCGCCGCGACCCCGACGCCGCCGAGCGCGCGCTCGGCACCATCGCGGGCACCGGCCGCGAGGCCCTGCGCGAGCTGCGCCGCACCGTCGCTCTGCTGCGCACCGAGCACGCCCCCGACGACCTGCCGCAGCACGGCACCGCGGGCATCGCCGGGGTGGTGGAGATGATGCGCGGCACCGGGCTCGCGGTCGACCTGGAGCTCAGCGGCGAGCTCGACGACGTGCCGCCCGAGGTCAGCCTCGGGGTGCACCGGGTGGTGCAGGAGGCGCTGACCAACACGCTGCGGCACGCGGGCGCGCACCCCAAGGCCTGGGTCACCGTGCGCCGGGTCGCCGACCGGGTGCACATCGAGGTGGTCGACACCGGCGGGGTCCCGGTGCAGACCGCTATCACCGGCAGCGGACTCGGGCTGGTCGGCATGCGGGAGCGGGTCGCGGTGCTCGGCGGCACCATGGAGGCGGGGCGCGACCCGTCCGGGAAGTGGCGGGTGGTCGCCGAGGTTCCCGTGTACCGGGAAGCCCCGTGACACCGCCGATACAGTGGGGGCGTGCCGATCACCGTGCTCGTCGTGGACGACCAGGAGCTCATGCGCATGGGCCTCGAGATGGTGCTCGGCGCGCACGACGACCTCGAGGTGGTCGGCCAGGCGGAGAACGGCGCCGCCGCCATCGGCAAGGCCGGTGAGCTGCGCCCGGACGTGGTGCTGATGGACGTGCGGATGCCGGTGGTGGACGGGGTCACCGCCACCGCGCGCATCCTGGAGGCGGGCACCGGCAGCAAGGTGCTGGTCATGACCACCTTCGATCTGGACGAGCACGCGCTCGGCGCACTGCGCGCCGGGGCCAGCGGCTTCCTGCTCAAGGACACCCCGCCGGAGGACCTGGTCTCCGCCATCCGCAGCGTCGCCGCCGGGGACGCGGTGGTCTCGCCGAAGGTCACCAAGCGGCTGCTGGACCGGCTGATCGCCGAGGACCCGGTGCCCTCCCGCGACCCGGCCGAGCTCGACGTGCTGACCGCCCGCGAGCGCGAGGTGCTGGGGCAGATCGCGGCGGGCCGCTCCAATGCCGAGATCGCCGCCGAGCTCTTCCTCTCCGAGGCGACGGTGAAGACGCACGTGGGCCGGGTGCTCACCAAGCTGGGGCTGCGCGACCGGGTGCAGGCCGTGGTGCTGGCCTACGAGACCGGATTGGTACGTCCCGGCGGGTAGCGCCGGGAGAAAAATCGGACACTCGCGCGTTGGTACCGGTAGATCGTCCCGAAAGGAACGCCATGCCCGCCGTATACCTCGCCGTCTACCTGGTCGCCGAGATCGCCACCTTCGTCGCCGTCGCGCACCTCGCCGGTGTGGTCGCCGCCATCCTGCTGCTCATCGCCTGCTCCGCCGCCGGTGTCCTGCTCGTCGCCGGGCAGGGCCGGAAGGTGCTGGACGGGTTCCGCCGGGTCGGCCGCGGCGAGCTGACCCCTGGCACCGCCGTCGCGGACGGCGCGCTCGTCGCCACCGGCGCGCTGCTCGTGCTGGTGCCCGGCCTGCTCACCTCGATCCTCGGGCTGCTGATGCTGCTGCCCCCGACCCGCGCGCTGCTGCGGCCGGTGCTCACCGCCTTCGCCGCGCGCCGGGCCGCGCGGGTGCTCGACACCGTGCAGGCGAACCGCGTGGTCATCGACGCGGACGGCACCGTGGTCGACGGCGCGGTGGTGCACACCGTGTGGGATCCGGCGCCCGGTGATTCCGGCGGTCGCTCGCTCACCAAGGGCTGACCCGCCCCGGCGGCACCGGGTACGGCAGACTGGTGCTCCGTGGCTACGCAGTTGCTGATCGGCGGTCGGTTCTACAGCGCGAGTTCGCCCGATGCCACCGCGATGGCGGTCACCGACGGCACCGTGGTCTGGCTCGGCGCCGAGCAGCCCGGTCGGGCGCTGCACCCGGGCGCGGAGGTCATCGATGTCGACGGCGCCTTCGTCGCCCCCGCCTTCGTCGACCCGCACGTGCACGTGACCGCGCTCGGGCTGAAGCTGATCGGGCTCGACCTCTCCGTCGCGCGCTCGCTGGCGCACTGCCTGGAGCTGGTCACCGCCTTCGCCGCCGCGCACCCGTCCGGGGTGCTGCTCGGCGACGGCTGGGACGACGCCGGCTGGCCGGAGCAGCGCCCGCCGAGCACCGCCGAGCTGGACGCCGCCGCCGGGCCGGGCAGGCTCGTCTACCTCTCCCGGGTCGACGTGCACTCGGCCGCCGTCTCCACCGCGCTGCTGGACGCGGTGCCCGGGGTGCGCGACGCAGCCGGGTTCACCAGGGGCGAGCCGGTCCGCGCGGCCGCGCACCACCTGGTCCGGGTTGCCGCGCTGGCGGGCGCCGACCGCGCGCTGCGCGACCGGGCCCGCGCCGCCGCGCTGGACCACGCCGCCGCGCACGGCGTCGCCGCGGTGCACGAGTGCGGCGGGCCGGAGATCGCGGGCCGCGCCGACCTGGCCGAGCTGCTCGACTTCGCGCACGGGGTCTCGGTGCGCGCCTACTGGGGCGAGGCGGTGCGCGACGCGGAGGAGGCGCGCGCGCTCGTCGCCGAGCTCGGGGTGCACGCGCTCGGCGGCGACCTCTTCGTGGACGGCTCGCTCGGCTCGCGCACGGCGTGGTTGCGCGAGCCGTACGCCGACACCGGCGGGCACGGGGTCGGGTACCTGGACGCCGACGGGGTCGCCGCGCACGTGCGGGCCTGCACGGTGGCCGGGGTGCAGGCCGGATTCCACGTCATCGGCGATGCCGGGATGGACGCGGTGGTGGACGGGATCGGGCGGGTCGCCGCCGAGCTCGGCGGGCCCGCGGTCGCCGCCCGCGGGCACCGGGTCGAGCACGCGGAGATGATCTCGCCGGAGCAGATCGCGGCGCTGGCGAGCTGGGGGGTGATCGCCGGCGTGCAGCCCGGCTTCGACGCCGCCTGGGGTGGGCCGGACGGCATGTACGCCACGCGGCTCGGCGCCGAGCGGGCGGCGGCGCTGAACCCGTTCGCCGCCATGGCCGCGGCCGGGGTCGCGCTGGCCATCGGCTCGGACGCGCCGGTGACGGCGCTCGACCCGTGGGCCGCGGTCCGGGCCGCCGTGCACCACCGGACGCCGGGGCACGGGCTCTCGCCGCGCGCCGCCTTCGCCGCCGCCACCCGCGGGGCCTGGCGCGCGGGCGGGGTGCGGGACGGGATCGCCGGGACGCTGGTCCCCGGCGCGCCCGCCTCCTACGCCGTCTGGGAAGCCGACGACCTGGTGGTCGCCGCCGCCGCCGACACGGTGCAGCGCTGGTCCACCGACCCGCGCTCCCGCGTCCCCGGCCTTCCCCCGCTCGACCCCGGCGCCGCCCTCCCGCGCTGCCTGCGCACCGTGCACCGCGGGGTGACGATCCATGAAGCGTGAGAACGCGCGGTTCGGCGACCCGGAACCCGCAGCGTCGTCGAGCGGCCCGGCCGAGTCGGAGGTACCCGTCGCCGCCGGGCCGCGGACCGGTGCTGAGCCGACCTCGGCTGGTGCGGAGGCGGCGTCGGCCGGTGCGGAGCCCACCTCGCCCGGTGTGGGTTCGGTTTCGGCCGGTGCGGGTCCGGCATCCGCAGGCACCGACGAGCGGGGTGCCGCCGGGGTAGCGCCCACCGCGACCGGCGCCGGGCCGCGCTCTCCTGCCGCCGCGCGCGGGCGGGGGCTCCGGTTCCCCGGCGGCTTCTTCTGGCTGCGCGCCGCCGCGGCGCTGCTCGCCGGGCTCCTGCTGTTCGGCTCCTTCCCACCCCGGCCGCTGTGGTTCCTGGCCCCGCTCGGCATCGCCCTGCTCACGCTGGTGCTGGAGCGGGCGCGGACGGCGCGCGGCGCTGCGGGGTACGGCCTGCTGGCGGGCTTCGGCTTCTTCCTCCCGCTGCTGCCGTGGACCGGCATCTACGTCGGCCCGGTCCCGTGGCTCGCGCTCTCCACCGCCTGCGCCGCCTTCCTCGCGCTCTTCGGCGCGCTGGCGCACTGGACCGCTCCGCTGCCCGCCCGCCCGCTCTGGATCGCGCTGGCCTGGACGACCTGCGAGTGGGCCCGCTCGAACGTCCCGTTCGGCGGCTTCCCGTGGGGCAGGCTCGCCTTCGGCCAGGCCGACGGCTGGTACCTCCCGCTGGCCGCGCTCGGCGGCGCCCCGCTCATCGGCTTCGCCGTCGCGCTCACCGGCACCTGCCTCGCCACCCTGCTCACCGCCGCCCGCCACCGCTTCCGTGCCCCGGTCCGGCGCTCCGCGCTCGCGGCGGCCGCCGCGGCCGTCGTCCTGCTCCCGCTTACCGGGCTCGCCCTGCGCGCGACCATGCCCGCCCCGGAGGACGGCGACGGGACGATCACCGTCGCCGCGGTGCAGGGCAGCGTCCCCCGCCTCGGCCTCGACTTCAACTCCCAGCGCCGCGCGGTCCTGGACAACCACGTGCGCCGCACCGAGCAGCTCGCCGCCGAGATCGCGGCGGGCCGCGCCCCGCGCCCGGACGTGGTGATCTGGCCGGAGAACGCCTCCGACATCGACCCGCTGCGCAACCGGGACGCCGCCGCGGCGATCGCCGCCGCCGCCCGCGAGGTCGGCGCCCCGATCCTGGTCGGCGCCGTGCTGATCAACGCCGACCGGAAGACCACCACCAACTCGGTGATCGTCTGGGACCCGGAGACCGGCCCGGGGGAGCGGCACGACAAGAAGATCATTCAGCCGTTCGGCGAGTACCTGCCGCTGCGCGGATTCTTCCGCCTCTTCTCCGAGCACGCCGACCGCGCGGGCTACTTCGTCCCCGGCGACGGCGACGGCACCGTGCACGCCGCCGGGGTCCCGATCGGCGTCGCGACCTGCTACGAGGTCGCCTTCGACCGGGCCTTTCGCGAATCCGTCGCCGCGGGCGCGCAGCTGTTGACCGTCCCGACCAACAACGCCACCTTCGGCGACAGCGAGATGACCTACCAGCAGCTCGCCATGTCCAGGGTGCGCGCGGTGGAGCACGGCCGCGCCCTGGTGGTGGCGGCGACCTCGGGCGTCAGCGCCATCGTCGCCGCGGACGGCGCCGTCACCGAGCAGAGCGAGCTCTTCGTCCCCGCCGCCCTGACCGCCGAGCTCCCGCTGCGCACCGACCGCACGCTCGCCGACCGGCTCGGCCCGGCCCCGGAGCTGCTCGCCGTCGCGCTCTGCGCACTCGGCCTCGCCGCCGCGATGTTCCGCCGCCGCACCCGCTCCTGACCCCGCCGCCACGCCGATGTGATGAGCCCCACATTTAGAGCGGTTCAGGTATAGCTCGATCCCGATCGACGCTTTCGCGGGGGCTGGAGCATTTCCAGCAAACTGGTTCACCCGCCATTAGCGGTAGTACGGCCCTCTTGTGTAGACAATTCTGAACTGCCGGTCTTTTTTGCACAAAAACCTGCACCTATTCGACGTTTGCGGAAACATTGCTGAGCACTTCGACGACAGTTCGGATGGGTCGAGAGTGCACCGCATCCATTCAGTCGGCAATCCGCTGGATGTGATGCACCGAATCAAGGGGCGGACGAGGCGGCCTCGGGAACCGTCTCGATGGATCCGCTTGCAGGTCTGCTCGGGGAGATGCGATATGTGCGGCAGAACGGAGTGATTGATGAGTTCATTGGCCACCGACCGGGTCGACCAATGTGCCTCCCCCTGTGATTCCCGGGACGGCGCCGAGCCGTTCCCCCTTTCACCCGCGCAGAGCGCGCTCTACTACGCGCAGCGCCTGCGCCCGGACGTGCCGCTGATCATCGCGCAGTACGTCGAGCTGCACGGCGAGCTGGACGCGGGCAGGCTGCACTACGCCATCGAGCGGTGCGGCGCCGAGGCCGAGGTCGGCCGGGTCCGGCTGCTCGAGGAGGACGGCGTCCCGGCCCAGGTGGTCGACCCCGAGGTGGGGCCGGAGTGGATGCGGCTCGACTTCCGCGACGGGCCGGACCCGCGCGCCGCCGCCTTCCGCTGGATGACCGAGCACGCCGCCTCGCCGGTGGACATCGAGCACGACCCGCTCTCCACCAACGCCGTGCTGCGGATCGGCGACGCGCACTACCTCTGGTACACCCGCGCGCACCACATCCTGGTCGACGGCTACGGCGCGATGAACGCGCTGACCAGGACCGCCGAGATCTACACCGCCGCCACCGAGGGCACCGAGCCCACCGTCTCGCGCGCGGCGAAGCTCACCGACATCTACGAGGCCCAGTCCCGCTACCGCGGCTCCGCCCGCTTCGACGCCGACCGCGAGTACTGGCGGCAGCAGCTGGCGGGCGCGGGCGAGCCGGTCAGCCTGGACGGCAGCGCGCTCACCGAGGCGCCGGAGGCGCCGGGCAGGCACCTGGCCACCACCGTGCTGGACGACGGGTCCGCCGCCGCGCTGGCCGCGGCGGGCGCCGCGCACGACACCAAGAACGCCGTGCTCTTCGTGGCGGCGGTGGCCTGCTACGCGCACGCCGTCACCGGCCGGGCCGACGTGCTGCTCAGCCTCCCGGTCTCCGGCCGCACCACGATGGCGCTGCGCCGCTCGGCGGGCGTGGTCTCGAACGTGGTCCCGCTGCGGATCGGCTTCACCCCGCGCACCACCGTCGCCGACGTGGTGAAGGCGACCGAGCTGCAGGTCACCGCGGCGCTGCGGCACCAGCTGTACCGGCACGACGACATCCGCCGCGACGGCGGCTACTCGCGGGCCGCGCGCGGCTTCTTCGGGCCGATGGTCAACATCATGCTGTTCCAGAACGAGCTGCGGCTCGGCGACATGGTCGGCTCCATGCACGTGCTCGCCACCGGGCCGGTCGAGGACCTGTCGATCAATGTCTACAACGGCATCGACGGCCAGATCCACCTGGACTTCGAGGCCAACCCGGCGCGCTACCAGGCCGCCGAGGTCACCGCCCAGCACACCCGCTTCCGCGACTTCCTCGACCGCTTCCTCGCCGCCGACCCCGGCACCGGCGCGGACGCGCTGCCCGCGCTCACCGCCGAGGAGCGGCACCGGGTGCTGCACGGCTGGAACGACACCGCCATGCCGCTGCGGCCGGGCACGCTCGCCGAGCTCTTCGACGGCGCCGTGGCCGCGAGCCCGGCCGCGCCCGCGCTGGAGTTCGGCGACGAGCAGCTGAGCTACGCCGAGCTGGACCGCGCGGCCAATCGGCTGGCTCGGTTCCTGATCGCGCGCGGCGCGGGCCCGGAGACCGTCGTCGCGCTGGCGATCCGGCGCAGCGTGGAGCTGGTCGTCGGGATGTACGCGGCGATGAAGGCGGGCGCGGCGTACCTGCCGCTCGACCCCGACCACCCGGCCGAGCGGCTGGCGGGCATCCTGGAGCAGGCCGACCCGGTCGCGGTGCTCACCACCGAGCGGGACGCGGTGCCGCTGCCCGCCGGGGTCGCCCGGTTCGCGCTGGACACCCTCGAGCTGCGCACCGAGTCCGCCGCCCCGGTCACCGACCGGGACCGCCGCTCGCCGCTGCGCCCGGACAACCCGGCCTACCTGCTCTTCACCTCCGGCTCCACCGGCCGCCCCAAGGGCGTGACGGTGACGCACGCCGCCATCGTGAACCGGCTGCGCTGGATGCAGCACGAGTACCCGATGGACCACACCGACGCGGTGCTGCAGAAGACCCCGGCCACCTTCGACGTCTCGGTGTGGGAGTTCTTCTGGCCGCTGCAGGTGGGCGCCCGGCTGGTGATCGCCGCGCCGGACGGCCACCGCGACCCCGCCTACCTGGCCGGGGTCATCGCCGAGAAGTCGGTCACCACCGCGCATTTCGTGCCCTCCATGCTGTCGGTCTTCGTCACCGACACCGACGTGCGCGGCTGCGCCGGGCTGCGCCGGGTGTTCTGCAGCGGCGAGGCGCTGCCCGCCGCCACCGTGCGCGCCTTCCAGGCGGCGCTGCCGCGGGTGCGGCTGCACAACCTGTACGGCCCGACCGAGGCCGCGGTCGACGTCACCGCGTGGACCTGCCCGCCGAACCCGCCGAGCGTGCCGATCGGCTCCCCGGTCTGGAACACCCGCACCTACGTCCTCGATGCCCGGCTGCGGCCGGTGCCGCCGGGCGTCGCGGGGGAGCTCTACCTGGCCGGCGTGCAGCTGGCCCGCGGCTACCTGGGCCGCCCGCAGCTCACCGCCGACCGCTTCGTCGCCGACCCGTTCGTCGCCGGGCAGCGGCTCTACCGCACCGGCGACCTGGCCCGCTGGCGCGCCGACGGCGCGCTGGAGTACCTGGGCCGCAGCGACTTCCAGGTGAAGATCCGCGGCCAGCGCATCGAGCTGGGCGAGATCGAGGCGGCGCTGCTCGCCGACGAGCGGGTGGCCCGCGCGGTCTGCGTGGCGCACACCGGCCGGGTCGGCGCCGAGCTGGTCGGCTACGTGGTGGCCGCGCCGGGCGCGGCGCGCCCGCTGGACCGGGACGCCCTGCTGGCCCGGGTGCGCACGCTGCTGCCCGCCTACATGGTGCCCGCGCAGCTGGTCGAGCTGGACGAGCTGCCGCTCAGCGCCAACGGCAAGATCGACCGTAAGGCGCTGCCCGCCCCCGCCGCGCCGGAGCGCCCCGCGGGCGGCACCCGGCCGCGCACCGAGGCCGAGCGCGCGGTCGCGGGCATCATCGCCGAGCTGCTCGAACTGGACGAGGTCGGCGCCACCGAGAGCTTCTTCGCGCTCGGCGGCAACTCGCTCGTCGCGGCCCGCGCCATCGCCAGGATCAACGCCAGGCTCGGAACCGGGCTCACCATCCGCGACCTGTTCGAGGCGGACACCGTCGCCGCGCTGGCCGAGCGCTGCGCCGAGCACTCCGAGGACCGGGTCGCGCCGGTGCTGGCCGCGGGGCCGCGGCCGGAGCACGTTCCGCTCTCCCCGGCCCAGCAGCGGCTCTGGATCCTGAACCGGATCGACGAGCACGCCGCCGTCTACAACATGCCGCTGGCGCTACGGGTCGACGGCCCGCTCGACCTCACCGCGCTGCGCGCCGGGCTGCGCGACGTGCTGGAGCGGCACGAGAGCCTGCGCACCACGTTCCCGGAGACGCCGGACGGCCCGGCCCAGCGGGTGCACCCCGCCGCCGACATCCCGCTCACCCTCGACCCGGTGCCCGCCCCCGCCGAGCAGCTGCCCGCGCTGGTCGCCGAGTTCACCGGCTACGGCTTCGACCTGCGCGAACAGGCTCCGATCCGGGTGGCGCTCTGGCGCACCGGGCCGGAAACGCACGTCTTCGTCGCGGTGCTGCACCACATCTGCGGCGACGGCTGGTCGCTGGCGCCGCTGAGCCGGGATCTCACCGCCGCGGTCTCCGCGCGGGCCGCGGGCAGCGCCCCGGCGTGGAGCCCGCTGCCGGTGCAGTACGCCGACTTCGCGCTCTGGCAGCGCGCCCTGCTCGGCGACGAATCCGACCCGGGCAGCGCGCTGAGCACGCAGCTGACGTACTGGCGCGGCGCGCTCGACGGGCTGCCGGACCAGCTCGACCTCCCGCTCGACCGGCCGCGCCCGCGCAGGCGCGACACCGCGGGCGGCCGGGTGCCGTTCCACGTGCCCGCCGCGACCAGGGCCGCCGCGGCGGCGCTCGCGGCCGAGCGCGGGGTCAGCATGTTCATGGTGCTGCACGCGGCGCTGGCCACCCTGCTCGCCCGGATCTGCGCCACCCGCGACATCGCCGTCGGCACCCCGATCGCGGGCCGCTCGGACCCGCAGCTGGACGAGCTGGTCGGCATGTTCGTCAACACCCTGGTGCTGCGCACCGCCGTCGACCCGGCGGCGGGCTTCACCCGGGTGCTCGACCACGCCCGCGACACCGACCTGAACGCCTTCGCCAACGCCGACGTGCCGTTCGAGCGGCTGGTCGAGCTGGTCAACCCGGAGCGCAGCACCGCGCGGCACCCGCTGTTCCAGGTCATGCTGGCCTACGACAACGGCCCCGAGCTCGCCGTCGAGCTGCCGGGGGTGCGCACCGAGCGCATCGACCTGGACGCCGACGTCGCCAAGTTCGACCTCCGGCTGGAGGTGCACGACGGCGGCGAGGACGCGCCGCTCACCGGCGAATTCGGCTACGCCGCCGACGTTTTCGACCGGGCTACCGTCGAGGCGGTGGCGCGGCGCTTCGTCGCCGTGCTGACCGCGGCGGTGGCCGACCCGGGCCGCCCGGTCGGCGACATCGAGCTGCTCGACATCAGGGAGACCGGCCGCTTCCTGCCGCTGGCGGGCGGCCCGGCCGAGCCCGCCGTCACCCTCGCCGGGCTCTTCGGCGCCGTCGCCGCGCGCGCCCCGGAGGCGACGGCGCTGCGCTACCGCGGCACCACTGTGAGCTACGGCGAGCTGGAGGACCGGGCCAACCGCCTGGCCCGGGTGCTGGCGGGCCACGGCGCGGGCCCGGAGATGGTGGTCGCGGTCGCGATCCCGCGCAGCCCGGAGGCGATCGTCGCGATCTGGGCGGTGGCCAAGACCGGCGCCGCCTACGTCCCGGTCGACCCGCGCTACCCGGCCGACCGGATCGAGCACATGCTCACCGACTCCGCCGCCGCGCTCGGGCTGACCGTCGCGCGCAGCGCCGACGGGCTGCCCCGGCGCACGCTCGCGGTGCAGGGCAGGCACCACAGGGCCGAGCTGGAGTGGCTGGTCCTCGACTCCCCGGAGCTGGAGCGCGCCTGCGCCGCCGCCGCGCCGCGCCCGCTCACCGACGCCGACCGGGAGCGCCCGCTGCGCGCCGCGCACCCGGCCTACCTGATCTACACCTCGGGCTCCACCGGCAAGCCCAAGGCCGTCGTGGTCACGCACGCCGGGATCGCCTCGCTCGCCGCCGAGCAGCGCTACCTCTTCGGCGTCACCGACCGCTCCCGCACCCTGCACTTCTCCTCGCCCAGCTTCGACGCCTCGGTGCTCGAGCTGCTGCTCGGCTTCGCCGCGGGCGCCACCATCGTCGTCGCCCCCGACGACATCTACGGCGGCGCCGAGCTGGCGCGGCTGCTGCGCGACGAGCGGGTCACGCACGCCTTCGTCACCCCGGCCGCGCTGGCCACCGTGCCGACCGCCGAGCCCTTCCCCGAGTTGGGCACCGTGATCGTCGGCGGTGAGGCGGTCTCCGCCGACCTGGTGCGCACCTGGGGCGCGCGCTATCGGATGCACAACATGTACGGCCCGTCCGAGGCCACGGTCGCCGCCACCGCCTCGGTCGCCATGGTGCCGGGCGACCCGGTGCCGCTCGGCGCGCCGGTGCGCGGCATGCGGCTGTTCGTGCTGGACGGCAGGCTGCGCCCGGCCGTGCCGGGCACCCCCGGCGAGCTCTACCTCTCCGGCCCCGGCGTGGCCCGCGGCTACCTGGGCAGGCACGGCCTGACCGCGGCCCGCTTCCCGGCCAACCCGTACGGGCGGCGCGGCGAGCGGATGTACCGCACCGGCGACCTGGTGGTCGCCGACCGCGGCGGCGCGCTGCGCTTCCTCGGCCGCGCCGACGACCAGATCAAGATCCGCGGCTTCCGGGTCGAGCTCAGCGAGGTCGACCACGCGCTGCGCGCCCAGCCCGGGGTCACCGGCGCGGTCACCGTGCCGCACACCGACTCCGGCGGCCACACCAGGCTCGCCGCCTACGTCACCGGCGCCGAGCACCTCACCCCCGCCGACGTGCTTGCGGGCGTCCGCGGCAGGCTGCCCGGCTACATGGTCCCCGCCTCGCTGCTGGTCCTGGACCGGATGCCGGTCACCGGCGCGGGCAAGCTGGACCGCCGCGCCCTGCCCAACCCGGTCTTCGACGCCGCCGCGGGCTCCCGCGCGCCGCGCACCGAGACCGAGCGCCGGGTCGCGGCGCTCTTCGGCGAGGTGCTCGGGCAGCCGGTGACCGGCGCCGAGGACGGCTTCTTCGAGATCGGCGGCACCTCGCTGCTCGCCACCAGGCTGGTGGCGGCGCTGCACGACGAGTTCGGCGTCGAGCTGCCGGTCCGCGCGATCTTCGAGGCGCCGACCGTCGCCGACGTGGCCGCCGCGCTCGCGCTCGCGCCGCGCCGCGACCGGGTCAGGGTGAGCGCGGGCCCGCGGCCGGAGCGGCTCCCGCTCGCGCTGCCGCAGCAGCGGCTCTGGTTCCTGAACCGGCTCGACCCGGCGAACAGCGCCTACAACATCGCGGTCGCGCTGCAGATCGACGGCGCGCTCGACATCGCCGCGCTGCGCTCCGCGCTCGGCGACCTGGTGGAGCGGCACGAGGTGCTGCGCACCGTCTTCCCGGAGGACGAGCACGGCCCGGTGCAGCGCGTCCTGCCGACCGTCGCGGCCACCCCGGCGCTGCCGGTGCTGGACAACCTGGACGCCGAGCAGGCCACCCGGGCGCTCACCGCGCTCGCGCAGCGCGGCTTCGACCTCGCCGCCGAGCCGCCGCTGCGGGTTGCGCTGGTGCGCGCCGCCCCCGACCGGCACGTGCTCGGCGTCGTGCTGCACCACATCGCCGCCGACGGCGCCTCGCTCGCGCCGCTGACCCGCGACCTCGGCGCCGCCTACCTGGCCCGCGCCGCCGGCACCGAGCCGGGCTGGGCGCCGCTGCCGGTGCAGTACGCGGACTTCGGGCTCTGGCAGCGCGCGCACTTCGGCGCCACCGACGACCGGGACAGCCCGGCCGCCGCCCAGCTCGGGTACTGGCGCGGCGCGCTCGCCGACCTGCCGGACGAGCTCCCGCTGCCCTACGACCGCCCGCGCCCCGCCGAGCCCACCCAGCGCGCGGGCACCGTGCGGATCCCGCTGCCCGCCGGGCTGCGCGCCGCGCTGGAGCGGCTGGCGAGGGAGCGCGGCGTCAGCCCGTTCATGGTGCTCCGCTCGGCGCTGGCCGTGCTGCTGCGCGGGCTCACCGGCGGCCGCGACGTCGTCATCGGCACCCCGGTCGCGGGCCGCTCCGCGCCGGAGCTGCACGACCTGGTCGGCATGTTCGTCAACACCGTCGTGCTGCGCTCCGACGTCGACCCGGACGCAGGCTTCACCGAGCTGCTCGCCGCCGACCTCGGGTCCGAGCTGGCCGCCATGGAACACGCCGACCTGCCCTTCGACCTGCTCGTCGCCGAGCTCGGCGGCGAGGCGCGCGGGACCGGGCGGCACCCGCTCTTCCAGGTCGCGCTGACCGTGCAGGACGAGCCGCACCCCGCCCTCGCGCTGCCCGGGCTCACCGTCACCGCGCGGGCGCTCGACATCGCCCGGGCCAAGTTCGACCTGGAGCTGCGCGCCCCGGCGGGGATCGGCGCGGAGCTGGAGCTCGTCTACGCCGCCGAGCTCTTCGACGCGGGCACCGTCGAGACCATCGGGCACCGGCTGCGCACCGTGCTCGCCGCGGTCGCCGCCGACCCGGAGCGCCCGGTGCACCGGATCGACCTGCGCACCGACTGGGAGCGGGCGGCGCTGAGCCCGGCGCACGGGGGACCGGCCGACCTGCCGGTCACGCTCGCCGACTACTTCGAGCGCACCGTGCGCCGGTACCCGCACCGCCCCGCGCTGCGCGCCGCGGGCCGCACGCTGGAGTACGCCGAGCTCGCCGACCGGGTGAACCGGCTGGCCCGGCTGCTGCGCACCCGCGGCATCGGCGCGGGCGACCGGATCGCGCTCGGGCTGACCCGCTCGATCGACTCGGTGGCCGCCGCGCTGGCCGTGGTCACCGCGGGCGCGGCCTACGTCCCGCTCGACCCCGCCTACCCGGCGGACCGGCTGCGGCACATGCTCGCCGACTCCGGCTGCCTGGTCGGGCTCACCCGCTCCGCGCACGCGGCCGCGCTGGCCGCCGCGGACGGCGGCGGCACCCGCTGGCTGCTGCTCGACGACCCCGGACTCACCGCCGAGCTCGCCGCGCTGCCCGGCTCCCCGGTGCGCGACGCCGAGCGCGCCCGCCCGGCCCGCCCGGACGACCTCGCCTACGTCATCTACACCTCGGGCTCCACCGGCACCCCCAAGGGCGTCGCGGTCACGCACACCGGGTTCGCCGGGCTGGCCGAGGAGTTCGGCGCCCGCGCCGAGGTCACCCCGGACTCGCGCACCCTGCACTTCTCCACCCCCAGCTTCGACGCCGCCATGCTCGACCTGCTGCTCACCATCAACGCGGGCGCGGCCATGGTGCTCTGCCCCACCGATGTCTTCGGCGGCGACGAGCTGGGCGCGCTGCTGACCGCGGAGCGGGTCACCCACCTGTTCCTCACCCCGGCCGCGCTGGCCACGGTCGACAACGGGCGCTGGCCGCTGCCCGAGCTGCGCTCGCTCATGGTCGGCGGCGAGGCGGTCGGCGCCGAGCTGGTCGCCCGCTGGGCGCCGGGCCGCCGCATGTTCGACGTCTACGGCCCCACGGAGACCACCGTGGTGGCGACCATCTCGCGGCCGCTGGCCGTCGGCGGCCCGATCGATATCGGCACCCCGGTGCGCGGCGCCCGCGCGCTGGTGCTCGACGACCGGCTGCGGCCGGTGCCGGTCGGCGTCCCCGGCGAGCTCTACCTGGGCGGCTACGGCGTCGCCCGCGGCTACCTGGACCGCTTCGGCCTGACCGCGGCGCGCTTCGTCGCGGACCCGAGCGAGCCGGGGGCCAGGATGTACCGCACCGGCGACGTGGTGCGCTGGACCGCCGACGGCGCCCTGCGCTACCTGGGCCGCAGCGACCACCAGGTGAAGATGCGCGGCTTCCGGATCGAGCTCGGCGAGATCACCGGCGCGCTCACCGCGCACCCCTCGGTGCGGTTCGCGCACACCGAGGTGCGCCGGATCGCGGGCGCCGACCGGATCGCCGCCTTCGTGCACCCCGCCGACCCGGCTGCCGGGGTCGACGTGGAGGCGCTGCGCGGCCACGTCGCGCGCAGCCTGCCCGCGCACATGGTGCCCTCCGCGCTCACCGTGCTGGACGAGATCCCGCTGACCCCGGTCGGCAAGCTCGACATCGCGCGGCTGCCGGAGCCGCAGCCGCTCCCCGGCAGCGGCAGCGGCCGCGGCGCCGAGACCCCGACCGAGCGGCTGGTCGCCGCCGCCATGGCCGAGCTGCTCGGCCAGGACACCGTGCAGGCCGACGACGGCTTCTTCGACATCGGCGGCAACTCGCTGCTCGCCACCAGGCTGGTCGCCCGGCTGGCCGAGCAGACCGGGGTCCGGCTCGAGGTCCGCACCGTCTTCGCCGAGCCGACCGTCGCCGCGCTCGCCGCCCGCATCGACCGCGCCGACCCGGCCACCGCGGTCGCCCGCCCGGTCGCGGTGCGGCGGCCCGAGCACATCCCGCTCTCCGCCGCCCAGCGCAGGCTCTGGTTCCTGGACCGGTTCGAGGAGAGCGGCGCGCGCGGGGCGTACAACGTCCCGCTGGTGCTCCGGTTGCGCGGCAGCCTCGACCTGGAGGCGCTGGCCGCCGCGCTCGTCACGGTGCAGGAGCGGCACGAGACCCTGCGCACCGTCTTCCCCGAGCACGAGGGCGAGCCGGTGCAGCGCATCCTCGACCCCGCCGCCACCACCGTCCCGGTCGCCTTCGACTCGGTGCGGCCGTTCGAGGTCGCCGAGGCGGTCTCCCGGTTCACCGCACCCGGCTTCGACCTCGCCCGCGAGGTCCCGGTGCGGGCCGTGCTGCTGCACGTCGCCACCGGCGGGCCGATCGACGAGTACGTGCTCGCCGTCGTCGTGCACCACATCGCGGTGGACGGCTGGTCGCTCGGCCCGCTCGCCGCCGACATCGCGGTCGCCTACCGGGCCGCCCGGCTCGACCTCGCGCAGGAGTGGGAGCCGCTGCCGCTGCAGTACGCCGACTACACGCTGTGGCAGCGCGACCTGCTCGGCGCCGAGGACGACCCGGCCGCGCCCGCGCACCGGCAGCTGGCGTACTGGCGGGAGACCCTGGCCGAGCTGCCCGAGCTGCTCGCGCTGCCCGCCGACCGCCCGCGGCCGCCGGTGCCGAGCTACCGCGGCGGCACCGCCGAGGTCACCGTCGACGCCTTCACCCACCGGGAGCTGCGGCGGATCGCCGAGCGCGGCAACGCCAGCATGTTCATGCTGCTGCACGCCGCGCTGGCGGTGCTGCTGCACCGGATGGCCGCCACCGGCGACGTCACCGTCGGCACCCCGCACGCGGGCCGCGGCGACCGCGCGCTGGACGGGCTGATCGGCATGTTCGTCAACACCCTCGTCCTGCGCACCAGGATCGAGCCGGGGCTGCGCTTCGACGACCTGCTGGCCCGGGTCAGGGAGACCGACCTGGACGCCTTCGACCACGCCGAGCTGCCCTTCGAACGGCTGGTCGAGGTGCTGAACCCGGCCCGCTCGCGCTCGCACCACCCGCTCTTCCAGGTCATGCTCTCGGTGCGCACCGAGCCGGTCGGCCCGCTGGAGCTGCCCGGGCTGCAGATCGAGCCGGTCGACCTGGACGCGGGCATCGCCAAGTTCGACCTGCAGTTCACCATGACCGAGAACGGCGGCGCCGAGCCCGGCGGCATCACCGTCGGTGTGAACTACGCCGCCGACCTGTTCGACCACGGCACCGCGCGCGGGCTCGGCGAGCGGCTGGTCCGGCTGCTCACCGCGGTCGCCGCCAACCCGAGCAGCGCCGTCGGCGACCTCGACCTGCTGCACCCCGCCGAGTGGTCCGGGCTGGCCCCGGTGCACGGCGCCGAGCCCGACCGCCCGCTCACCTTCCCCGAGGTCTTCGCCACCGCGGTCGCCGCCGAGCCGGACGCGGTCGCGCTGCGCGCCGACGGCACCGACGTCACCTACGAGGCGCTGGACCGCTGGAGCAGCAGGCTGGCGCGGCTGCTCATCCGGTACGGCGTCGGCCCGGAGACCCTGGTCGCGCTGGGGATCGCGCGCTCGGTGGAGTCGGTGGCGACGGTGCTCGCCGTCGCCAAGACCGGCGCCGCCTTCGTGCCCGTGGACCCGCGCTACCCGGCGGCTCGGATCGCGCACATGCTCGCCGACTCCGGCGCGGCGCTCGGCCTCACCCTGGCCGCGCACCGCGACGACCTGCCGAACCTGGTGGACTGGCTGGTGCTCGACGACCCGGACACCAGGGCCATGGTGCTGGCCTCCGAGGACAGCCCGCTGGCCGAGGTCGAGCGCCCCGCCCCGCTGCGGATGGAGAACCCGGCCTACGTCATCTACACCTCGGGCTCCACCGGCACCCCCAAGGGCGTCGTGGTCACGCACGGCGGGCTCTCCAACTTCGCCGCCGAGCTGGCCGAGCGCTTCGACGTCCGGCCCGGCTCCCGGGTGCTGCACTTCGCCACCCCGAGCTTCGACGCCGCCATGCTCGACCTGCTCTTCGCGCTCGGCGGCGGCGCCACCCTGGTGATCGCGCCGCCGGACGTGGTCGGCGGCGACGGGCTGCGCGAGGTCTTCGTGCGCGAGCGGATCACGCACGCCTTCATCACCACCGCCGCGCTCGGCACCGTCGACCCCGACGGGGTGGTCGACCTGGCGCACATCCTGGTCGGCGGCGAGGCGCTGCCGCCGGACCTGGTCACCCGCTGGGCGCCGGGCCGCAACCTCTACAACGTGTACGGCCCCACCGAGACCACCATCGTCACGGTGATCTCGCAGCCCATGGCGCCCGGCGCGCCGATCACCATCGGCGGCCCGATCCGCGGCGTCGCGGCGAGCATCCTGGACGCCAGGCTGCACCCGGCCCCGATCGGCGTCACCGGGGAGCTGCAGCTGGCGGGCGCCGCGCTCGCCCGCGGCTACCTGAACCGCCCCGGCCTGACCGCACAGCGCTTCGTCGCCAACCCGTACGGCAAACCCGGCGAGCGCATGTACCGCACCGGCGACCTGGTGCGCTGGCGCCCCGCCGCCGCACCCGCGCTGCCCGGACGCCGCTCCCCGCTGGAGATCGAGTACGTCGGCCGCTCCGACCACCAGGTCAAGATCCGCGGCTTCCGAATCGAACTCGGCGAGATCGACGCCGCGCTGGCGAGCCAGGGCGAGGTCGAGTACTCGCTCACCATCGGGCACACCACCGAGGCGGGCGCCACCGCGCTGGTCTCCTACGTCAAGCCGCGCGCGGGCACCGCGCCGACCACGGCGCAGCTCACCGCGCACGTGGCGGGCAAGGTGCCGAACTACATGGTGCCGCAGGCGATCATGCTGCTCGACGAGCTGCCGCTGACCCCGGTCGGCAAGCTGGACCGGGCCCGGTTGCCGGAGCCGGTCTTCGGCGGCGCGCACGGCTACCGGGCGCCGGTCGGCCCGCTGGAGACGGCGATCGCCGCCGCCTTCGCCGAGGTGCTCGGGCACGAGCGGGTCGGCGCCGACGACGGCTTCTTCGAGCTCGGCGGCAACTCGCTGCTCGCCACCAGGGTGGTCGGGCTGCTCCGCGACGCCGGGATCGACATGGCGGTCCAGCAGATGTTCGGCGCCGCCACCCCGGCCGCCATCGCCGCGAGCCTCGGGGGCGGCGCGAGCATCGACCCGCTGGCCCCGCTGCTGCCGATCCGGACCACCGGCAGCGCAGCCCCGCTGTTCTGCGTGCACCCCGCGATCGGGCTCTCCTGGTGCTACTCCGGGCTGCTCGCGCACCTGGACAGCGACCGCCCGGTGTACGGGCTGCAGGCCCCGCACGTCACCGGCGACGAGCCGTTCGGCAGCATCTCCCAGGCCGCCAACCGCTACATCGAGCACATCCGCTCGGTGCAGCCGACCGGGCCGTACCACCTGGTCGGCTGGTCGCTGGGCGGGCTGATCGCGCACGCGATCGCGACCAGGCTGCAGCAGCAGGGCGAGCAGGTCGCGCTGCTCGGGCTGCTGGACAGCTACCGGCTCTCCGACGACCTGCTCGACCTCGCCATGCCGAGCGTGGCCGAGATCGTCGCCGAGTTCGGCGGCATCGCCGCCGACGACCTGGACCCGGAGCTCGACCTGGCCGGGGCCGCCGCGCTGCTGCGCGAGGCGAACGGGCCGTTCGCGGCGCTCACCGGAGAGCACCTGGAACGGCTGTACGAGGGGTACCGCGCGGGAACCGTGATGGCGCACGGTTTCCGGCCGCGGGTCTTCGACGGTGACCTGCTCTTCTTCACCGCCGCCGAGGACGAGATCAACCGCGCCGACCCGGACCGGTGCGCGGCGGCCTGGCGGCCGTTCGTGGCCGGCGACATCCACGATCACGCGCTGCCGTGCAGGCACGCGGACATGACCACACCCGAAGCGCTCGCCGTGATCGGCCCGGTACTGCGGTCCCGGCTCGGCGGCGGTGGGGGGACAGGAGATGCGATGAGTGCCCGAACAGAGGTGCGCCGGTGAGCCTCGCCGTCGAAGTCAGCGACCTGAGCATGAGCTACGGCAAGATCCGCGTGCTCGACGGGATCGACCTGGAGATCCCGGCGGGCACCGTGATGGGGCTGCTCGGCCCCAACGGCGCCGGGAAGACCACCACCGTCCGGATCGTCACCACCCTGCTCCGCCCCTCCGCGGGCACCGTGCGGGTGGCCGGGGTGGACGTGCTCGGCGACCCCGCCGCGGCCAGGAAGCTGATCGGGCTCTCCGGCCAGTACGCCGCCGTCGACGCCAACCTCACCGGCTTCGAGAACCTGCGCATGGTGGCCAGGCTCTACGGCATGTCCGGCAAGCGCGCCACCGCGCGCGCCGAGGAGCTGCTCGCCGCCTTCGGCCTGGAACACGCCGCCGCCCGCCGGGCGGGCACCTACTCCGGCGGCATGGCCCGCCGCCTCGACCTGGCGGGCGCGCTGGTCGCGCGGCCGCCGGTGGTGGTGCTGGACGAGCCGACCACCGGCCTCGACCCGCGCGGCAGGCTCGACATGTGGCAGGTGATCGGCGACCTGGTCGACGACGGCACCACCGTGCTGCTCACCACCCAGTACCTGGAGGAGGCCGACCAGCTGGCCGACCGGATCACCGTGATCGACCGCGGCCGGGTGATCGCCCGCGGCTCCGCCGACGAGCTGAAGACCTCGATCGGCGGCGACCGGCTCACCGTCACCCTGGCCGCGGGGCAGCCCACCGCGCTGGCCAAGTCGGTGCTCGCCCAGATCGGACTCGGCGAGCCGCAGCACGAATCCGGCACCGACCAGGTCTCGATCGTGGTGGGCGAGGGCTCGCGGACCATGGTCGAGGCGCTGCGCAGGCTGGACGACGCGGGCGTCTGCGTCGTCGACGCCGAGGTGCACCGCCCCAGCCTCGACGATGTCTTCCTCTCCCTGACCGGCACCGCACCCACCGCGGACCGCGAGCCGGAGCCCGAAACCGACGACGTTCCCGAGGAGATCCTGTCGTGACCAGCAGTGCCCAGGTCCTGGAGAAGCGGGGCCGCCACGCCCGCTCCGAGCCTGCCGCCACGCCCGGCGCCGAGCCGGAGCCGCGCGGCCGGATCTTCCGGGACAGCGCGATCGTCGCCTACCGCAACCTGCTCACCATCCTGCGGGTGCCGACCCTGCTGGTGACCGCGACCATCCAGCCGCTCATGTTCGTCTTCGTCTTCGCCTACATCTTCGGCGCCTCGCTCGGCGGCGACCAGTACCGCGAGTTCCTGCTGGCGGGCATCTTCACCCAGACCGTCGCCTTCAACGCCGCCTTCACCACCGTCGGGCTCGCGGGCGACCTGCAGAAGGGCATCATCGACCGGATGCGGGCGCTGCCCATGTCCCGGCTCGCGGTGCTCATGGGCCGCACCCTGTCCGACCTGGTGGTCAATGTGCTGAGCCTGATCGTCATGGTGGTCTGCGGGCTGATCGTCGGCTGGCGGATCAACGGCTCGTTCGGCGACGCCATGCTGGCCTTCGGCGTGATCCTGCTCTTCGCCTTCGCCATGTCCTGGGTGGGCGCGCTCACCGGGCTGCTCTCGCCGACCGTCGAGGTGGCGCAGAGCGCCGGGCTGATCTGGCTCTTCCCGCTGACCTTCATCTCCTCGGCCTTCATCTCCGGGGAGACGCTGCCAGGCCCGCTGAAGACCATCGCCGAGTGGAACCCGATCACCGCGGTCTCCACGGCGGGGCGGCAGCTCTTCGACAACAGCTCGCCGCCGACCTTCATCCCGGCGACCGGCTGGGTCGCCGACAACGCCGTGCTCTACTCGATCGGCTGCTCGCTCGCCATCCTCGCGGTCGCCATGCCGCTGGCGCTGCTCCGCTACCGCAAGGTCGCGAGCCGCTAGAGCGCGTCCGCGACCTCGAGGAAGGGCGCGATCTCGGCGTCGAAGCCGACTTCGCCGCGCAGGTAGTCGACGCTGATCTCGGTCAGCTCGACACCGAGCTGCGTCGGCGCGGTGAAGTCGGCCATCATCAGGTGGTAGTCGTCGAGCAGTTCGGTGCAGCGGGTGACGGCGCGCAGGTAGGCGGCGAGCGCGACCGGCGCGTCCACCGCGCGCAGCATGCCGTCCACGTCCTCCAGCCGCTCGCCGCCCACGTTGTGGATCAGCTGCGCGAAGCCGCCGTTCTTCACCTGGTAGTCGAAGTGCGCCGCCAGCACCGTGAGATAGGCCAGGTCACGTCGGGGTTCGTCGAGTTCGTCGGCGTTCTCCAGCAGCTCCGCCGCCCGCAGGCCCAGCTGCTGCAGCCGCTCGTTGTACACGCTCACGACCGCCGAGCCTAGGCGACGACGAAGGCTCCCACCCGCGACGGGTGGGAGCCTTCGTGTTCGTCGCCGGTCAGCCCCGGCGGCGCGTCTTCAGCAGCTCCAGCCGCTCCTTGAGCAGCTCCTCGAGCTCGTCCTTGGAGCGCCGCTCCAGCAGCATGTCCCAGTGCGTGCGCGGCGGCTTCACCTTCTTCGCCTCCTGCGTGGTGCCCTCGAGCAGCACCCCCTCCTGGCCGTTGCGGCACAGCCAGGTGGGCGGGATCTCGGCGTCGTCGGCGAAGGGGACGTCGAATTCCTCGTTGTTGTCGGTCCGGTAGCGGGCAATCCGGCGCGGCGCCAGGTCGTGGTCGCGATCGGTCTCGTAACTCACCGCTCCGAGCCTGCTGCCCCGGAGTACGCGATCTGCCATGTGTGCCTCTCCCTGTCGAGTCCCAGTCGTGTCGAACGTGGCCGGTGCCGCACGGTACAACGCCCGAAGACGAGCCGGTGTTCCCGGGGCAGCTGGCTAACCCCTCCATGATAGTGCCTCCCGGGCGGTGCCCGGTCCGGCCGGTGCCAGCGGCACCCGCTCCGGCCAAGAGTTCTCGCCCGGGCCGCGGTGCGGCTAATGTTCTGCCCCATGCGCCGCTTGCTGTCCTGCCTGTGGTGCGGGCGGGAGATCGTCGAGTCGGAGGCCGGACGCAGGCGCCGGTACTGCCGGCAGTCGTGCCGTCAGCGCGCCTACGAACACCGGAACAGCCTCAAGGGCACCGGGATTCCGTCCGACTCCGTCGTCCTCAGCGCGCAGGAGGCGGCGGCCCTCGCGGACCGCTGGTTCGCCGCCCGCTGCGCCGCGGAGGACGTCGCCATCGCGGTCGACGAGGGCGCGGGCGCGGTCGAATTGGCCGCGCTCAGTGCGAAACTGGTGTCGCTGGCCCGGGACGCCGAGCGGCTGCGCTGAGTACCAGCGCCACCCCCGCCGCGGCGCCGAGCAGCAGCACCGCCGCGGCGCGCAGCACCGGCCCGTCCGGCGCCGCGGGCGGCACCCCGCGCAGCGCCTGCCACAGCGTCAGCCCGAGCAGCCCGGCCCAGGCCGCGGCGAGCACCCCGACCAGTCCGGCGCGGGTGCGCTCGGCGCGCAGCGCGGGGAAGCGGCGCGCCGCCCAGCCCAGCGTCACCGCGGCGAGCAGCAGCACCTGGATGCCGTGCAGCCCGACGAAGTGCGGCACCCGCAGGTCACCGCCTGCCGTGCTCCAGTCCGTACCGGGCAGCCCGGCGGTGTCGTTCCGCACCGCCCGGTCCCCGACGGTGTGGCTGCCGACCAGCTCGACGACCTTTCCGTCCGCGGTCGCGGCCGCGCGCGGCCCGGTGAACCCCATGAGGTAGCCGAGCGCCATCCCGGCCACCGCGAGGACCAGCCCGGCCCGGATCGCCAGCGTGGTCGGCCGGTCCGCCACCCGCTGCCACAGCACGGTCACCGCGATCACCAGGTTCGCCGCGAACAGCCCCGGCACCCCGGAGGCGAAGATCAGCTGCCCCACCGTGTTGACCGCGTCGGATTCGGTATTGAAGTGGCTGAACGTCCCGCGCGCCGCCTGCACCACGACGAACCCCACGTCCACCACGGCGGTCACCGCGAAGATCGTGCCCATCCACCGGGTCACCCGCGCGCCGCGGTGCGGCAGGCTCAGCAGCCAGGCCAGGGTGGCGGTGTAGAGGACGAAGGCCGCGGCGAACTTGGCGGGCTTGGCCCACGCGGGCTCGCCGCCGATCAGCCGGTCGTCGAGCACCAGCCCGGCGAGCGACCAGGCCAGCAGCGCCGCCATCAGCGCGCAGGCGACGAGCAGCGGGCCGTGCGGTCGGTGCGGCGTGGAACGGATCGGGAGCGCGGTGCCTGGAACGAGCTGCGACATGCGTCGACGGTAGGAATCCGGGGCACCGCCCGGCCTCCCGCTCGCGGGTGATCCCGGCGTCGTACCCCGGTAGGGGTCAGCCCGCGGGGCGGTGCAGGTCGACCCCGCGCGCGGCCAACCACGGCAGCGGGTCGACGGGGCCGCCGTCCGCGGCGTGCACCTCGTAGTGCAGGTGCGGGCCGGTGGAGAAGCCGCGGTTGCCGACGGTGGCGATGACGTCGCCCGCGCGTACCGGCTGCCCGACGGCGACCAGGATGTCGTGCACGTGGCCGTAGACGCCGATCGTCCCGTCGTCCTGCTGCACCCGCACCCACAGCCCGAACCCGGCGGCCGGGCCGGTCTCCAGCACGGTGCCGTCGGTGACCGCGGCGATCGGCGCGCCGATCGGGTCGCCGAAGTCGAGCCCGGCGTGCAGCGCGCCCCAGCGCATTCCGAAGAGCGAGGTGAGCTGCCCGGCCACCGGCCGGACGGTGCGCGGCCGCGCCGCCTCGGCGGCGAACCGGTGCTGCTCGGAGACCACGGCGGCGGGCACGGTCTGCGGGCGCTGCGCCTCCCACGGGGTCACGGCGGCGGCGAGCGCGGGGCGGGCGGCGGTGGCGGGGGCCGGATCGTGTCCGGCCACCGCGAGCACCGCGAGCGAGGCGCTCACGGCGGCGGTAGCGGCGGCCGCCCGGGTCACGGTGCGGCGCGCGGGTAACGAGGAGATTACGGGCATGGCAACGAACGTACGACAGCCCAAACCCGGGCCCGTAATTCTGTGGCAACCTTCACCGGCAGGGAAAGCGCAGGTGAAGCCGCTGCACCCGATCTTGGTCGCGCGCAGCGCTCCCGCACGACCTGGCTTTTCGGGAACCGGTTCCGGTTGACGGAACCGGCCGCCACCCCGGATACTGTTTCAGTGCCGACTAATGGAGTGCGCGCCATGGTCGCGCTCGCGGATCCGACCAGGCGGGCCATCTTCGAGGCCCTGCCTGCCGCGCCGCGCTCGGTCGGCGAGCTGGCCGAGCAGGTCGGCGTCACCAGCTCCGCGGTCTCCCAGCACCTGCGGGTGCTGCGCGAGGCCAGGCTGGTGCGCATGCGCCCGGACGGCAACCGCCGCCTCTACCACCTCGACCCGCGCGGCCTCGCCGACGTCAGGGACTACGTGGAGCAGTACTGGCCGAGCGCGCTCGCCGCCTACGCGGCCGCCATCGACGAGGCGTGGAGCGCCGAGCCGTAGTGCTCAGCCCACCCGCCGGTACGGCGTTCGCCTGCGCTCGGGGCCGACCCCGGGCCAGCGCCGCTTGCCGAGCTGCTTGTCCACCGCCTCGATGACCTCGGTGCTGCCGAGCCGCAGCAGCCCGGCGTCCGGCTCCCGCGCCTCCGGGTCGCCGCAGTCCCCGGCCCACAGCACCGCGTGCCTGCCGAGCAGGTGCGGCGGCGGGCCGTCGGTGCGCGGCGAGGTCGGGCCGAAGAGCAGCACCGTCCTGGTGCCGAAGGCGGTGGCCAGGTGCGCCACCCCGGTCTCCCCGCAGACCAGCAGCTCGGCCTCGGCCACCGTCGCCGCCAGCTCCAGCAGCGTCTGCTCGCCCGCGAGCACCTGCCCGATCGGCAGCCCGGCGCGCGCGGCGATCTGCAGCGCGAGCTCGCGCTCGTGCTCGTCGCCGGTGAGCACCACCTCCCGGTCCAGGACCAGCAGGTGCCGCACCACCGCGGCGAACCGGTCGGCGGGCCAGCGCCGCGCCGGGGCGCCCGCGCCGACGTGCACCACCACGCAGTCCCGCCTGCTGACCGTCGGAACCGGCGGCACCAGCCCGAGGTTGCGCGGATCCGCGGTCATCCCGGCCCACTCCAGCAGCGCGCACCAGCGCTGCACCCGGTGCGCCTGCGGGTCCAGCTCCGGGCCCGGCCACTGCGGCAGCGCCGCGCTGCGGTAGCTGAGCAGCAGGCCGGGCTCGGTCCCGGCCAGCGCCAGGATGCTCGCCGGGTCCGGGCCGTGCAGGTTCACCGCGAGCTCGGGGCGCGGGCCGTCCCAGCGCAGCTCGCCGCCGGGGCCGGTGGGGGCGATGGCATCGACCGAGGCGATCAGGTCCACCACCGGCCGCAGCCTGCGCGGCGCGGCCAGCACGAGGTGATCGCCCGGCCTCGCCCGGCGCAGCGCACGCAGCGCGGGGACCGCGGTGAGCAGATCACCGAGGCCGCGTGCCTGCAACGCGAGTACAACCGCCACCTGAGAAATCTCCCTCGCTCACCGTGGGTCACCGACCCGCCCGCGGGGCGACCGGGCCGAAAGTCACTCGCGAACGGATACCCGACCCCGGCGCGGGGTAAACGCCGTGGCCACGCGCGCGGATCACGAACGGGAAACACCCGGCGAATCTGCACGGCAGCCCGCGACACCGGGCATAGCATCGCGCCATGACGACACCAGAAGCGGTCGGCAACCCGGTCCGCGCCCTCGCCCGCGCCGCCTGGCAGACGATTCTCGTCACCGGAATCCTGTCGGTGGTCCTCGGTGTGCTGATCCTGGTCTGGCCGCAGGCCACCCTCGCCGTCGCCGGGGTGCTGTTCGGTATCTACCTGCTGGTCAGCGGGGTGCTTCAGCTCATCGCGGCATTCGGCGCGCCCGCCAGTGCCGGGCTGCGGGTGCTCGCCTTCATCAGCGGCGTGCTCTCCATCGTGCTCGGCGTCTTCTGCTTCCGCGACGAGATCGCCTCGCTGCTGCTGCTCGGCATCTTCATCGGCATCGGCTGGCTGTTCCGCGGCATCGGCGCGGTGGTGGCCGCGGTCTCCGAGCCGACCATGCCCGGCCGCGGCGTACAGGGCTTCTTCGGCGTGATCACCGCGATCGCGGGCATCGTGCTGCTGGTCTGGCCGGTGAGCTCGGTGGCCACCCTGGCCTGGGTCGCGGGCATCTGGCTGGTGGTGATCGGCGTGATGGAGATCGCCACGGCCTTCGGCGTCAAGCGGGACACCGACCGTGCGGGCGCGTTGCACGACGCTGTGTAGTAGATGTGCCGCGAATGAACTAGGCTGCGGGTTCATGGATTTCGTCTACAACCTGGTCGTGGTCACGCACCTGCTCGGCATGGCCGCCGTGGTCGGCGGCTGGGCGGCGGGCCGCCCCGACGTCAACACGGTGATGGTCTGGGGCGCCCGCGCCCAGCTGCTCTCCGGCATCGCGCTGGTCGGGCTGGCCGAGTCGATCGATGCGCTCGGCAAGGATCCGGTCATGGCGAAGATCGTCGTGAAACTGACGATCGCCGTCGCGGTCACCGCGCTCGCCGAGATGAGCCACGCCGATGCCAAGCGGGGTAAACGGGTCGCCTGGATGGCCGATGCGGCAGGCGGGCTCGCCGTGGTCAACGTGTTCGTCGCCGCGCTCTGGAACTGAGCCGACCCCGCTCCCGTCGGGCAGGCGGGAGCGGGGCCGGGCTCAGCGCTCGAAGAGCGGCTGCCCCAGGTAATCGCCGGGTGCGGCCACCCCGGGCAGCACGGCGAAGACCGCAGAGCCGATCGGCGCCGTCCACTGGTTCAGCGCGTCGACCTCGGCCAGCCGCCGCTGCACCGGCAGGAACTGCGCGGTGATGTCGCGCTGGTAGGCGGCGAACAGCATGCCCGTGTTCGAGGTGGCTCCCGGTTCGGGCGGGTCGTCGTAGTTGTACGCCCGGCGCAGGAACCGCTCGCCGGGGTGCCGGTGCCTGGCCCGCGCCACGTGCGACGAGGGCGGGATCAGCGGAATCCCGAGCGCGTCGGTCGCGGCGAGGTCCGGCTGGTCCGCTTCCCCGGTACCGGAGAGCGGCGCGCCGTCCGCGATCCGCCTGCCGACCGCCAGCTCCCGCGAGGCCGGGTCGAGCTCGTCCCAGGTGTCCAGCTGGGCCGCGATCCGGCGCAGGACCAGCGCGCTGCCGCCCGCCAGCGGGCCGCTGTCCAGCCACACCAGCGGGCCTAGCTCAACGGGCCGGGGATTGCCCGACCCGTCGAGGTGCCCCATCAGATTGCGCGGCGTCCGCCCCGGCGCCGCGTCGAGGAAGCCGCGCTGCACCCAGCGCGGCGTGATCAGCGACGCGACGCTCCTGGACAGCACCCGCGCGGCGTGCGCGACGGCGGTCGCCTCGTCGGCGGCGAGCTGCAGCAGCAGGTCGCCGCCGCACCAGCGCGGGTCGAGCCGGTCGATCGGGAAGGCGGGCAGCGGGGCGAGCCACTCCGGCCGCGCGGCGTCGAGCCCGGCCGCGGCGAAGGCGCCGGGGCCGAGCCCGGCCGTCACCGTGAGCCGGGCCGGGCGCAGCGCCAGCTCCGGCTCGGTGTCGGCCAGCGCCGGACGCCCCGCGGTGAGCCGCGCGGCGTCCTCGGTCCAGATCCGCAGCACCCCCGCCAGGTCGTCCCGGCCGACGCCGGGCCGCAGATCGAAGGCCAGGTAGCTGACCTGCGACTGCGGCCGGGTGGTGATCCCGGCCTGGTGCACCCCGTGGAACGGCTCGGTCGCGAGCCCGGGATCGGCGGGCGCCGCCCGGCCCGCCGCCAGCGCGGCGGAGCCGACACCGGCGACACCCGCGGCGCCGAGCGCGACGGCACCGCCGCCGAGCAGCCGCCGCCGACCGAACCGCCGCCGCTCAGGCACCGTGCCCCGGGACGTACTCCTCCTGCGCCCCGGCGAAATCACGCACCTGCGCGCTGAACGAGGTGCTGGAGCCGTCGTCGAAGGTCAGCACCACCTCGGTCGTCGAGCCGGTGCGCAGCGGCGCGCTCAGCTCCATGAACATCAGGTGGTCACCGCCCGGCCGCAGCGTGAGCGCACCGCCCGCGGGAATCGCGAAGCCACCCGCCTTCACCCGCATGATCATCGCGCCGTCCGCGTCCGGCACCACTTCGTGCAGCTCCAGCCTGCCCGCCGCCGGGCTGGTGGCCGAGACCACGGTGACCGGAGCGCCACCGGAATTGCGCAGCTCGCCGAAACCGGCGGACATCCCGCTGTCCGCGGCCTTGACCCACTGATCGGTCACGGTCACCGCATCGGCGGAACGGGCAGGCGCGGCGGGGGAGGAGGAACAACCCGCCAGCACCAGCGGGAAGAAGGCGCCGACGGCGGCGTACCGCCGTGCGCGCACGGAAAAAGCAGCCATGGAGAAACTCCGAACATCCGAAAGGGAAGGGGGAAATGCCGCCGGTCACACGGACCGACGGAACAGCGCGGCGCCGTCTCCGCCCGGCGGCCCACGCAACCCGAACCCCGACTCCAGCGGATGCCACCGCGGTGCCCGAAATACCCTGCAATCCGGCCGGATTCGCCGCGGTACCGTCGGGCCCGGTGCCCGACCGGGCACCGGGACCAGCCGCGCCAGCGCCGCGATCCCCGCCACCACGGCCCGCTCGGCAGCGCCGATGAGCACCGCGCCGAGCGGAATCGCCACCAGGTGCACGGCGAGCATCCCCGCACCCGAGTGCGCGCCGTGGTGCTGCTCCGGGGCGTGCGTGAGCGCCCAGTGCCCGACCGCCTGCCCCAGCGTCAACACGACGAGCAGCCGCCCGAACCCCGGCCGTGGCATGGCCTCGACCAGCACCCCGATCACACAGCAGGCCGCGAGGAGCACCGCCGTCGCGGGCCCGCCCGGCGCGACCACCCCGCCGCCGACGGCGTGCGCGGCCGCCGCGACCGCACCGGATGCGGCCCCGACGAAGGCCCCGCGCAGCGGCGCGACGGGCGAGAGCGGAGCCGACACGGCGGTAATAGTACTACCGCACGTAGGAGATCACCCCGCGGCGACTTCCCGTGGCAGCCGGAAGGTCTCGCGCAGCGGTGCCAGCTCCGGCCGCTTCGCCGTCACCCGATCCCCGGTCGAGATGCCGCGCGCCCGACGCACCAGCCACGGCAGCATGTGTACCGTCGCCCAGCGCAACTCGTCGAAAACCTGCTCACCCCGGCGGCGCCGCACCGACGGCAGCGGCCCGCGCCAGGAGCCGTCCGCCCCCGGCACCCGCAGCGCCTCGGCGACCGCCCGCGCCACCATCTCGTGCCCGAGGGGGCTCAGATGCAGCCGATCCTGCGCCCACAGCAACCGGTGCGCGGCACCCGGCACCGGCTCCAGATCCACCAGCACCGCCTCGTACCTGGCCGCCAACTCCCGGATATCGGCATTGAACTGCCGGATCCGCCCCGCCAGCGGGCGCACCACCGGCGCGATCGCCCCGATATCCGGGAAGGTGAAGGTGACCACCGTCGAACCGGCCGCGCGGAACGGCTCGATCAGCGCGGTGAGATCGGCGAGCAGCGCCTCCCGGTCGAAGCGCGGCCGGATCAGGTCGTTCAGCCCGGCCAGCACCGCGGTCAGATCGGGCTGCATCGCCAGCGCGGGCTCCAACTGCTCGGCCCGGATCTGCCCGGCCCGCCTGCCGCGGATCGCCAGGTTGGCATAGCGGAGTTCAGGCGTCGCACCGCCGAGGATGTCGGCGAAGCGGTCCGCCCAGCCCCGGAGCCCGCCCGCATCGTCGGGGTCGCCGACCCCTTCCGTCTGGCTGTCCCCGATGGCGACGAAGCGCGTGTAGCACTGCACGTCCCGAGGCTAGAAGCACGGAATGAACAGGCGGTTTACCCATAGGGACGGGTAGTCGTCGTGTGCTGGGTCACATGGTTGTGATTCGCTCCGTTTCGCACCGCTCTGACCTGGGCATACTCGGTGTCCACCAGGCGATTTGACGTTGCGTTTCCCGCCGCGTAACTTATTCCATGTCAGAGCGACACGGACACCGACCCGGGAGACCGGGACACGAGGTTGGA